>JAFGXD010000163.1 GCA_016936815.1 Bacteroidales bacterium | reverse complement strand
TTTTTCAACATATAATTGGACAGGAGGCTCTTCTTCGCAAACTTTATCTGTAACCTCGGGAGGAAGCTATTCGGTTACAGTTACCGATGCTAATGGTTGCTCGGGAACTGATGTAGCAATGGTAAACGAAAACTCCAATCCGGTTCCTTCAATTTCCGGATTATTATCATTTTGTACCGGAGGAAATACAGTTTTGGATGCAGGAAGTTTTACAACATATTTATGGACAGGAGGAACAAGTAATCAGACATTATCTGTTAACTCAGGAGGAGATTATTCGGTTAGTGTTACCGATGCTAATGGTTGTTCTGGCACAGCAAGTGTAACAGTTACAGAGAATTCAAGTCTAAGTCCTGAAATTACGGGCAGTTTAGAATTTTGCTCAGGCGACAGCACTTTGCTTGATGTTGGAGCAGGATATAATACCTACTCCTGGTCAAATTCTTCTTCGGAACAAACAATTTATGTAAGTGCTTCAGGAACTTATTCAATAACAGTAAGCGATGTAAATGGCTGTACGGGGACTGATGATATTGTAATTTCAGAAAATCCTGTTCCTGTTGTTACTATTTCCGGCGATTTGGAATTTTGTGCAGGAGCATCTGTGGTTCTTGATGCCGGTTTATATACATCATATTTGTGGACAGGAGGATTTACAGATCAGACAATTACTGTAACTACAGGAGGAGATTATTCTGTAACCGTTAGCGATGCTAATGGCTGCTCGGGAACTCAAACTCTTAGTGTTACCGAAAATGAAAATCCTGTTCCTGATATAACAGGAAGTCTGGAAATTTGCGAGGGCAATTCAACAACTCTTAATGCAGGCTCAGGTTTTGGAGGTTATTCTTGGTCTAATGGATCCGGTCAACCTTCAACAGTTGTTAATACCGAAGGCGGATACTCTGTTACTGTAACAGGTTCTAATGGGTGCACAGGAAGCGATTCGGTTTACGTTACAGTAAATGCTAATCCAATTCCTGAAATATCAGGTCTTGCAGGTTTCTGTGAGGGAGATAGTACTATTCTTTCGGTTGGTAGTTTTGAATCTTATTTATGGTCGGATTTGTCTTCAGAATCGCAAATATTTGTTTTTTCCACAGGAGATTATTCGGTTACTGTTACTGATGCCAATGGTTGCACAGGCGTAGATACTGCTTCTGTAATAGAATCCTCAAATCCGGAGATAAACATTACCGGCGATTTGCAATTTTGCATTGGCGACACTGCCATGCTTGATGCCGGAGCAGGATATTCGAATTATATTTGGTCGAATGGCGATACAAGTAGTCAGATTTTTGTTGTAGATGCAGGTACATATACCGTAACTGTTACAAACGAATTTGGCTGTGCAGGTTCAAATTTTATAAAAATAAGTACTAGTCCAAGTCCTTACCCACAAATAGGTGGCGATTTTAACCTTTGTTTTGGGGAATCTACAAATTTGCATGCGGGAGGTTCGTACGTTAACTATTTATGGTCTAACGGAAGTACAGATTCAACAATTAATGTAAATACAAGCGGTTTATATTCGGTTACTATTACCGGCGAATCGGGCTGTCTTGGATATGCTTCGGCAAATGTTGTTGTTTTTGAAGATATTGTTTTAGATGCAATTCTTACAAATGCCGCTTGTCCGGGAGATGCTAATGGTGCTATTAATCTGAGTATTTCGGGAGGTAATGAGCCATACAGTTTTAGCTGGAGTAATCAGTCGGAAGTCTTAAATCAAACAGCTTTGTTACCCGGATTGTACTCGGTTTCGGTTAACGATTTGAATTCTTGCACCAAATCTGCTGATTTTTTGATTATTAGCGACGATAAAGATTGTTTGAACATTCCAACAGCATTTTCGCCAAACGAGGATTTATCTAATGACACATGGGAGATTGAGAATATTCATCTTTATGAAGACATTCATATTGAAATATACAACCGTTGGGGTCAGAAGATGTTTGAGTTTTCGGGTTCGGGACTAGAATACAGCGATAGAAATAAACAATGGGATGGAACATATAACGGAAACCAATTGCCAATAAGTTCATACGTATTTATTCTTGATTTGAAGAATGGAAAAGATCCTGTTAATGGAATTGTAACTATTAAGAGATAGCTTTTGGCTTTTAGCTTTTGGCTTTTAGCTTTTGGCTTTTAGCATATTGAGGGGGCGATGAGAGAAGGGAGAAAGACCAAAAATCGAACAAACGACAAACGAACAAACAACAAACCAAAAGAACAAAAACAAAACGAAATGAAAAAAATAAAATATATAATCATACTTGCCGGCCTAACATTCTTAATGCCAGGGCAAGCGGTTTCACAGCAACAGGCTTTATACAGCCAGTACATGATGAACGATTTTCTACTTAATCCCGCTATAGCAGGTACTTCCGAATTTTCTCCGCTTAGGTTAACAGCCAGAAGTCAGTGGACCGGAATTGATGGAGCTCCTCAAACACAGGCAATAAGTGGCCACACAATGTTGGGAAGAAACGAGCAAATGGGTGCAGGAGGCTATATTTACAACGATGCATTTGGGCCTGTTAGCAGAACCGGAATTATGGGAGCATATTCCTATAAAGTACGTGTAAAAAATAGCACAATGTTATCGTTCGGACTTTCAGTTTCTGCATTTCAGTTTAAATTTAACGAATCGGGGTTTAATATAATAGACGATTCTGATGTGGTTTTTAACGGAGCAACAGAATCGACCTTTGTACCGGATGCCAACTTCGGAATGTATTTGTATAACAAAAAGTACTTTGTGGGTTTTTCAGCGGCACAATTATTTCAGTTTCAAATAAATATTCCGGGTGCTAGTGATGTAAACAAAACAGTAAGGCATCATTTTTTAACCGGAGGCTATAAGTTTACTCTAAGCGATGAATTTGAGGTTGAGCCATCGATTTTGGTAAAGACAACGGAATTAACAAAACCGCAATTAGATGTAAACGCAAAGGTAATTTACAAAAAGAATTATTGGCTTGGGTTTTCTTACAGAACTGAGGATTCGGCAATTGCTATGATTGGATTAATGGTAGACAGGTATTATTTGGGATATGCATTCGATTATACATTAAGCGGATTAAACAATTACACCATGGGTTCGCACGAAATAATGATAGGAATAAATCTTTCAACACCAAAACAAACCAAAGCGTTAATATAATTTTTTTCTAGGTGAGTGTTTTTCAGAAGGAGGATCGGGTAACCGGTTCTCCTTTAATTAAGAAGAAGATTCAAAAAATTCAAATATAGATAAATAGTATTTCACGAATTTTTCCGGAAAATTGAAGATGTTACACTAGCTTTCCTTTTGCTTTCATTCTAACAAATGCCGAAATCTCATGATTATCTGTATTTATTGTTATTTTGTTTTCTTTTGGCTTTATCAAAGTTTTTGAATTTTTACTCCATACTCAAAGTTATTTATTGTATCAAAATTATATGAAACAACAATAATAAGAAGTTTTTTGATTTATTTCCTAATCTGCTTGTATTGCTCTTTACGCTTTTTAACCGCCAGAAGAAAATCGTATTCCGGTGCATTAATAATAAAGTTTGTACCAAACCTGCAAAATTTCATAAAATCTTTTAAAGTATCTCCTTTAAATCCGGTTAAATAACCAATATTTTCTTCATTAAATCTTTTTGAAATTTTTTCCTGTTTTGCATCTTCTTCTTGAAGCTCCTCCAGCTTTCTTCTAGATTTCCCTTCCTTGCTGAATTGCTCATACAGGGCAGAAATTGGTCCGTTAATCTTTATTCCCGGTTGTAAATCCGATGGCTGAATTGTTGGGGTTTTCTGGTAATCGGGGAAATTATTTTGAACATTTTTTTCTTCAACGCTAAGCTCTGTGTTGTAATCAATAAAGTCTTTCTTAAACTGTTGCTTTTTTGTAAGTCCGTAAACATGAACTGTCTTTAACACAAATGTTCTGGTATCGAGACTTAAATTAAAAAAATACAAATTAGAACGAATATCTTCAGGAACAGTAAGTTTTGCCGGTTTATAACCCAACGATGAAAAATACAATGTGTCGTAACGGTTTATTATTATTGAAAAATACCCCGAACTATCTGTCATTGTTCCTCTTACAGTTCTTTTGTTAAATACAGAAACATAAGGAATAGGACTACCTTTTTCCTGATCTAAAACTCTGCCGGAAACCCTAACAATACTGTCTTGTGGCAAGTATTGAGTAATTCCAGCTATTGAAAGCAGAAAAAAAATGCTTATAAATAATATGTGAAATTTCACTTGCAATTCGTTTTTGTCATATTATTCAAAAGTAAATAATAATAAAAAACAAAATATGTTCTTAACTAAAATTAACTGAATTATTATTGGCAAACAGGCAGTTTTACACACATGGAACATACAAATCTTCTCGCGGTGCTATTGTTAAAACAGGAAAATTGTTGTTTGAATTAAGAATTTTAAGCTCCTTTGTTCCAAATAATTTGTCTAAAAAACCCGGTTTTCTGCTCGCCATAATTACTAATAATCCGTCGTTTTGGGTTCTTACAAATTTTGCAGCAATAACATAAACACCTATTGCATTGCATTTTATCTCTTTTTCCGAAAAACTTAGTTCAAATTTCTTGAAAATCTTCTTTCCGTAAGCCAAATTATTTTGCACCCCGGATTCGCTCTGTGTTGGCAACAAAAAATTTACCTCCGTTTGGTTTAATCTCCCAAAATACGCAGCCCAATTTGCCGATTCTTTAGTTTCTTTTAGATGATTTATCGGTAAATATACTTTTGAATAAACCGAAATATCTTTAGCATTTTCAGGAATAAGAAGAAAAGGAACACGAGATTTCTGAACTTTCTTTAGAGCATATTTTGGTGTAATATACTGAATTCTGTTTTTTGGATGAACACCCAAAACAACCATAACAGCATCCAAATTTTCGGATGTTGAATTAATTATTTTACATGCACAGCCTTCTTCCCAATATGTATGAACTTCCCCGGTAAAAAGTTTTTTTATTTTTTCAGAAATCTCATTAAGCTTTTGCTCTGTTTTTTCTTCTGTTTTTTTGTTCTTGAAAAGTGAGTGGGTATTGTCGTCAATTACATGAAGCACAGTTAGTTGCTTTTTAAAAATTTTAGCAATTTCTACTGCATGAATAACTGCATTATCGCCAACTTCAGTAAAATCGGTATAAACCAAAATATGTTGCAAATTCTTTTCCTTCATGCCACGAAAGTAGGATTTTTTTTGTTTAAGTAAAAAATTGCTTTTCATATTTATTATATTTAGGTTTGAAACTTTGAAATCAAAAGACTTCTAATGAAAAATTGGGCTAATATTATTTCCTTTTCTAATTCAATTACTATTAAGAAACTATTTAATCTTTTTAAAGTTGAAAGTTCTTATTATTTGTCGGTTCTTTTGAAAAAACCAATTGTTTGGGGCAAACCGTATAGCATTTCAATAGAACCGGCTTCGTTTTGTAATTTAGCTTGTGAATTTTGTCCTGCCGGAAAAAAAAGTCTTTCTCGACCTTCAGGTGTTATAAAAACGATTGATTTTTGTACTATTATCAATCAAGTTTACCCTGAATTACTTAATCTTTTCTTGTACTTTCAGGGAGAACCTTTTTTGAATAAAGACATTTTCGAGATTATTGGTATAAGTAAGAAATCCGGAATTTACACTGTTCTTTCAACAAACGGACATTTCTTAGACCGGGAAAATATTAGAAAACTTATTGAAAGTAAAGTAGATAAATTGATAATTTCACTCGATGGTACCGAAGAAGAAACATATAAAATGTATAGAAAAAATGGAGATTTTTTTAAGGTGACCAGTGGAATTGAACAACTATCTAAATTCCGAAAAGAATCAGGAGCTTCTTTACCATTTATTGAATTACAGTTTTTAGTTTTTAGTCATAACCAACAACAAATTGAGGACATTAAAAAGCTAGGGCAATACCTTGGAGCTGATAAGGTTAGTTTAAAAACTGCACAAATTTACAATTATGAAGAAAATCGTTCTTTTATTCCTTCAATAAAGAAATTCAGCAGATATAAAGAAGATAATAATGGGAATATTCAACCAAAAAGTGTAAAAAGAAACACCTGCCCTCGTTTATGGAATTCAACTGTTATTACCTGGAATGGCAATGTTGTTCCTTGTTGTTTCGATAAAAACGCAGATTTTGTAATGGGTAATATGCTGATTGATAATTTTGAAGAAATTTGGAATAATACTCAATATCAGAATTTTAGAAAACAATTACTAACAAACAGAAAGACCTTAGAAATGTGCAGAAATTGTTTGTGAAAATTCTTATTCCTAAAAAAAATAACAATTCAATTTCACTTTTTAGAATCGTTTTAAATATTGAGTCTATTCAGTATTTTTTGACAATAATTTTTGTCAGGTTCGAATTTATTTCTATTTTCGCTAAAAAGACCTAAAATTCTTTTATTAATGATAAAACGGATAATTAGCTTTTTAACACCTCCATCTAACTGGAAAATTCCTGTTCTAATACTTTCAGGAATGTTTTGCGGATTGGCAGCTTATTCTATTTATGTTTCCAAAGCTTGGTCGTATTTATCAGACGATCCCGAGGTTTGTGTAAACTGCCATATTATGGCTCCTCAATATGCTACATGGAATCATAGTGCACACAGAGAGTATGCAACTTGCAACGATTGCCATGTTCCTCACGATAATTTTTTCAGGCATTATATGTTTAAGGCTAAAGACGGATTAAGACATGCTACTCTTTTTACTCTGAGAGCCGAGCGCCAAGTTATTTTTATTGAACAAGCCGGAAAAGATGTTGTTTTCGAAAATTGTATTCGTTGTCATGAAAAGCAATTCGACAGGGACAAGTTAATTTCCCAAACCAAAGGAAAATACGTTTCGCACCATAATGACAGATATTGTTGGGAATGCCATAGGGAAACTCCTCACGGAAGAGTAAGCAGCTTATCTAGTGTGCCTTATGCTCGTATTCCTGTGCTTGAAAGTCCTGTTCCTGAGTGGTTAAAAAAATTAATAAAATAAAAAGTTGAATCTATGAAATCTATTACTCAACAAGTGAAAAAAAGACCCTGGTTAGGATGGGTTTTGTTTTTTGTTTCCATGATTATTGTGTTTTTGCTGGGCTTACTTGCCACATCAATAATTGAAAGAAGAACCGAAGCGCAATTTGTTTATACCCCGCAAGTTGAGTTAAACCAATGGGAGCCAAGAAATGAAGTTTGGGGAGAAAATTTTCCTCGCGAATTTCAATCTTACTACCAAACCGAAGACAGTAGTTTCAAGAGCAAATACAACGGTAATGCAATGATTGATATGCTGGAAGTGGATCCAAGACTTGTTGTGCTTTGGGCCGGTTACGGTTTCTCTAAAGATTACAATCAGGGAAGAGGACATTACTATGCTATTACAGATGTTAATAATACGCTACGTACAGGTGTTCCCGGAGAAAACGAACCTATGGTTGCTACATGTTGGACCTGCAAAAGTCCCGATGTTCCTAGACTTATGAACGATTTAATGGAGAAAATGGGTTCCAAAGAAGGTGTTGCCGAATTCTACCGGGGAAAATGGTCAAGATGGGGCGAAGAAATTGTAAATCCTATTGGCTGTGCAGATTGTCATGATTCTGAAACCATGAACTTACATATTTCACGTCCGGCACTTATTGAAGCTTTTCAACGTCAGGGAAAAGATATTACAAAAGCCAGTCACCAGGAAATGAGATCTTTGGTTTGTGCACAATGCCATGTTGAATATTATTTCAATAAGAAAACTTTTGAAGGAGCTAACTATCTAACCTTTCCTTGGGACAAAGGTATGGTAGTTGAAGATATGGAAAAATATTACGATGAAATAGAATTTTCAGATTGGACTCATGCTATTAGCAAAGCACCAATGTTAAAAGCTCAGCATCCCGGATATGAAGTATATTTAACAGGTGTTCATGCCGACCGCGGTGTTTCTTGTGCCGATTGTCACATGCCATACAAATCGGAAGGTGGTGTAAAATATACAGACCATAAAATTCAATCTCCACTTAATAATGTTGCAAATTCTTGTCAGGTTTGCCACAGAGAAGAAACCGAAAAGTTAATAAAGAACGTTTACGAACGTCAGGATAGAATTATTGGCAACCGCGATAAACTTGAAGAATTGTTGGTAAGAGCACATGTTGAAGCCGGAAAAGCCTGGGAATTAGGAGCAAGCGAAGATCAAATGAAGGCAATTTTGCAAGATATTCGTCATGCTCAATGGCGATGGGATTTTGCTGCTGCAAGTCATGGTGGTTCTTTCCATTCTCCTGTAGAAATATCAAGAGTTATTGCCACAGGAATTAATATTGTTCAGGAATCAAGGATAAAGCTTGCCAGATTGCTTTCCGAACTTGGTTTTAACGAAGAGCTGCCTTATCCTGATATTGATACAAAAGCCAAAGCTCAGGAATTTATTGGTTTGGATGTTGAAAAATTAAAAGCTGAAAAAAAGGAATTTATTGATAATGTTTTGCCAACATGGTTGCAAAAGGCCAAAGAAAGAGAAGCAAAGTGGGGTGTAAAACATTTGTAGATTAATGAAAAAAGAAAAACGTCCTTTTTGGGTCTTTCCATGGGGTTATAGGGAAAGTTTTGCTGTTGTAATTACTGTAGCCATTTCCGGTTTTGCTCTTAGTTTTATATTACAGAAGGAAGTGTCGGCTCCAACCTGGCCAAATAATATTATTACGGGAGTAATTCTTGTGGCTGCCATTCTTTTGTTCCATATATTTTTTCCCAAACATTCTTTTGTTAAGTGGCTATCCGGTAGTTATGCTGCCATTTCAAGCATTTCATTTTATTTATTTCTAATAATTTTAATGGGTTTTATTCCGCAGAATTCCAACAACAGTTTGGAAATTCTTAATGGAAGTGGACTTTCGCATATAACCTCGTCGCATATTTTTCTTTTTGCACAAATTTATATGTTTCTTGTGTTGGGACTTGTAACTTTAAGAAGGCTGGAAAGGTTTTCTACAAGAAATATTTTTTTCTTTCTAAATCATTTTGGTTTGTGGCTTACACTTTTTGCAGCCGGAATGGGTTCGAGTGATATTAAGCGTTTTACAATGGAAATTAATAAAAACGAGCCAAGTTTTCAGGGGATTAACAGCAAAGGTGAAAGTTCAGGCGATTTAGGATTGGCTTTGCAACTTGAGGAATTCTCAATAGAGCATTATTCTCCCAAAGCATTTATTATTAATGCGAAAACCGGGGATATTATGAGTGAAAACCAAATTTTTTCACTGGAGAAAAACGCAAAAGGCAATTTGGGAGAATGGCAAATAGCTGTTAAGGATTTCATAGAATATGGAATTGGTATGGGTGAGAAATTTCACGCAGTTTACGATATTGGAGCGGCTCCTGCAGCTTATGTTGAGGCCAAACACAGTAGCGGAAATATTGTTGAGGGATGGATTTCTTGTGGAAGTTTTAGATTTCCGGGTAACTTTTTGGAATTGTCGGAAGAAAAACTCTTAATAATGGCAGAACCTGAGGCAAAATCATACTTGTCGAAAATAAAAATTTACACAAAAGAAGGGGAAGTTTATCTTGCAGATTTATCGGTAGGAAGACCTGTTTCCATTAATGGTTGGAAGATTTATCAGATTAGCTACGATGAAAGTAAAGGAAAATGGTCAGAAATTTCTATAGTTGAATTGGTTAAAGATCCATGGTTGTGGCTTGTTTATGCAGGATTAATAATGCTAATTGCAGGTGCAGTATATTTAATAATTACGGGAAGTCGTACAAAAAATTCAGAATTATGAAACCGGATGACTTTACCATATTTGCCAATATTTCACTAATTTCCTGGGGTTTATCGGGAATAATAATGAGCATATTATTTTTCAGGGAAGTTTTTGCCGATAAGAAACATAAATTCTGGGTTATTGTTGCTCATTTTTTGGCAATTTCAGGACTTATTTCAATAATAATATTTGTTGTTGAATTGTGGCTTTTGCTCGACAGACCGCCTATGCGTACATTGGGGGAGACAAGATTGTGGTACAGCATCTTTTTGGTTTTGGTTTCATATCTGGTTTACTTAAAATGGAAGTATAAAGCATTGTTTGTTAGCGGAATAATGTTTGGGGTTTTGTTTTTGCTAATAAATATGTTACATCCCGAAGCACTAAACAAGAACCTCCCTCCTGCTTTGCAATCTGCTTGGTTTATTCCACATGTTGTGGTATATATGATTGCTTATGCTCTTTTAGGAATGTCTTGGCTTGTTGCAATATTCGGATTATTGCCATATTTCAGAAAACAATGGAAAGGCAGGGAAACTGTTATTGCAGACAATTTGGTTTATATTGGTTTTGGTTTTCTTACTCTTGGTTTAGTTTTTGGTGCACTTTGGGCTAAAGAAGCCTGGGGCAATTACTGGACTTGGGATCCAAAAGAAACATGGGCTATGATTACATGGTTTGCATATATGCTATATATTCATTATCGCTTTAGACATAACAAAAACAAAATAACGGCTTTGCTTATTCTTTTCTTTGCTTTTATTCTGCTGATTATATGCTGGTTAGGAATGCAGTATTTATCTGTTGGAGCAAATAGCGTTCATACTTATTGATTCGATGTAAAATTTGCCCAATAGTTAATTTTTTTCTTAAGCAATTTTAATTTTGCCCTCTCTAACTTTTTTCAGAAATTCTCTTTGTTCTTCAAGAGTCATATCTGACATTTTTTCGGCAAGCTTTTCTTTAATTAAGCGAAAAAAATTAACCGTATCAAATTTTTTCTTATTCTTTGTTTTCATGGTTAATAAATTCTTCATCAAAATACCCTCCAACAACAGATGTATCAATATATACTCTTAATTTCATTTGAATTTTTTTTTCAAAAATACAAAAAATCAATTAGTTAAACTACAAAACCTCAAAAACTTCCTTTCTAATTTGCTCTAATTGTAATTCGTCGGGAATATAATTGACGTTAATTTTATGCTTTATTTCAAACTCACAATTATTCATATACATTTCTAAATCTTTGATATTTTGCTGAGCCCAACCGTAAGAACCAAAAATAATTGTCTTTCGGTTTTTGGGTGAAAGTCCCTGCATATAAGTTAGAAAAGCAGCAACCGAAGGAAGCAGACTTTTGTTTAAAGTTGGTGAGCCAACACAAATATATTCAGCACTTAAAACCTCAGTCATTATATCGGAAATATGGTTTTGCTGGAGGTTGTACTTGTAAATTCTGTAGCCTTTTCGTTCGAAAGCATCGTAAATAGCATCGGCAATTTTTGCAGTAGAGCCCCACATTGTATCGTAAACAATCAGCGCTTTTTTGGCAACGGTATTCGACGACCAATCCGAATATTCTTTAATTATTTCGGGAATATGTTTTCTCCAGATAATTCCGTGGCTGTTGGCAATAATTTTAATATCGAGTTTTGCTGCATCTTCGAGAGCCTTTCTAACCTGCGAAGAATAAGGAAGAACAATATTTGCGTAATATTTTCTGGCTTCTTCCATAACAATATCAAGCGGGTATTCGTCGTCGAAACGTTCCGAAGATGCCAAATGCTGACCAAAAGCATCGTTGGAAAACAGGATTTTTTTGCCGGGCATATAGCCAATCATATTATCCGGCCAGTGAACCATTGGAGTAAGCAAAAATTGAATTTTATCAGATCCCAAATTAATTTCATCGCCCGACTTTACTTCCTGAAAATTCCAATTGGCTTTGTAATGAGCTTTTAATCCTGAAACACCTTTTGGTGAAGCGAAAACCTTTACGTTAGGATTTTTTTCCACAACCATTGGAATTGCACCGCTGTGATCCATTTCAACATGGTTACAAACAATATAATCTATTTTTGAAGGATCTATTATTGAAGAAATTCTTTGAAACATTTCTTCTGCTAAATAGGATTTTACAGAATCTACCAATGTAATTTTCTCATCAACAATTAAATATGCGTTATATGTTGAGCCTCGTTGAGTAAGATAACCGTGGAAATTACGTAAATCCCAATCGATTGCACCCACCCAATAAACACCCTTTTCAATTTCTCTTGCTTTCATAAATGTAAATTTTTTGAATAATTTGGCAAAATCAGCATTGATTTACCAGATTGCAAAATTAAAAAAAATATGCAGTAGAATGCCAAGGAATGAATAGCAAATTGAAGTATTTTTTTTGGGAACAATATTTGTTAAAATAGAATTTATTAACGATTTTTACAAAAACTTGAAAAATTTTATAACCTAAAACTTAATAAAAAATGAAAAAGACTTTATTATTATTTGTACTTGCAGCTTTTGTATTTTCAGCAAATGCTCAGTTTCCGGCTAAGGTAAAAAAGATTGAATCTAAACCCAATGCCACTGTATCTGTAAAAGGCAATTTAAATGAGGGTGAAAAAATTGAAGACCTATCGTGGGCTTCGAGTAGTTCTAACGCATGTTGGCCTGCAACACAAAACACAAAATTTAGAGGGAATCATGTTTTGTATTCGACAAATTTACCAAAAAAGGCAAAAATGTGGATTAAGGTAATTCCCGACGATAAGAATGCAAATTTTAGTATTTATGCATATTCGGTTGGAAGCACAAATTACAGTACACCACCAAATCTTTCATCATGTGTTTCTTGTGAAGCTGAACACAAATGGGATTATCCGAAAAGAGGCAAAACACAAGATCATACCAGAGAAGTATATCTTAATGCTATTAATAACCCATATAATGTAGTAATTGGAGTGGTTGGTGCCGATAATCTTACCACAGGAGGATATAAGCTTGAGGTGAAAATTGAAGGCGGAGAAGAACAGAATCTTGGCGCACAAGCAGAGGTTAAAGTTAACGCTTTAACAGTAGAAAAAGGCAAAGAAACTTCAGTAAAAGGAAATCTAAGCCAAGGTGTTAAAATTAACGATCTTTCATGGGCATGGAAAAGTTCAGTAGCTTGTTTTCCTGAAACCCAAAAATCGAAATTCACCGGAAATCATGTACTTTATTCATGCGAACTTCCAAAATATTCTATAATGGATATTACAGTTGTTCCCGACGATCCAAAAGCAAATTTCAGTATATACTCCTATACTGTTGGAACAACAAATAATTCGGTTGTACCCAATTTAGCTTCTTGTGTGTCATGCGAGGCAGAACATAAGTGGGATTATCCAAAAGCAGGTAAGACTCAGGATCATACAAGAAGTATTACAGATATAATGGCATTAAACAACCCGTATAAAGTTGTAATAGCGGTAGTTGGGGCCGATGGATTAACAACAGGAGGTTATACTCTTAAAGTAAATTTGAAAGCAAAATAGTTGTAACCTTATCGTTCTAGCTATGTGCAGTAAGGGATTATTCCGCTTTGCTCCATGAGGTTGAAAAATCAGTCCTTTATATATTTTTGTATAAATCTCTTTTAATGAAGATATTACTATTCATACCGCTTTGTTGGATTTATATCTCTTTAAGTAGCCAAGTGACTTTTAATAATATGTATTTGCCAAATGGAACAAACCCTTCAGGAGCAACTCATATTGAATTAACTGATACAGGATATTTATTAACTGGGTGGGCTCCACCGGGGATATTATCACTATCATTTATAGACTTTAATGGAGAACTATTATCCTCAAAAAACTATAGTTCTGATATATCATTAGAACCGGGATTAGGAAAAAGTAATTTTGTTAAAAAAGGAGATAATTATTTTCACATTGGTTTTACTGAGTCAACAGATAGATATTCCTCATTTATTATTAAATATAATAGTGATTTAGATACTTTATTTTTAAAAGAATATTTTATTGATTCATTATATTCTGGATCACATGATTGCATTGTACAAGATAGTTTTCTAATAATTACAGGTTGGTATGCGTTTGATGATAATTTTGAAGACCTATTGATTTACAAAGTTGATTTAGATGGGAATATGCTATGGTTTAAGAATTTTGGTGGTTTAAGTCAAGATATTGGAAAATGTATTGAAATTAGTTATGATGGTGGATATCTTATAGGTGGTAAAACGCATAGTTATGGAAGTGGTTCACCTGGAGATAATGGTCAATGGTATTTAATTAAAACTGATTCATCGGGCAATATGCAATGGTCAAAAAACTATGGCAATCCTGATTTTAATGATAATTATATAAATGATATTAGTAAAACAATAGATTCATGTTATCTATTATGTGGCTCATATGTTACTGGACCAGTTAGTACTTCTGAGTATTTGAAAAGCAGATTAGTTAAATTTGACCAATCAGGAAATATAATTTGGGGTCATTTATATGGTTATAATGGGGAATATAATAAAATAAGTAGAGTGCTTCAAAAAACTAGCGGAGATATTATAACTATAAGTATGAATGATAGTTTAGGACAAACGGGCTTAAATTTTATCTTACATTGTTTATCTGATGATGGAAGAGTTAAATGGAGACGAGACTTTTATTTTAATCAATATTGGGATTCATTCTTTAGCTTGTTTGATGCAATAAGAATAACTGAAGATGGAGGATTTATTATTTCTGGTACTGGAACAGACTTTAATTTAACTCCCTCACAATATACATGGGCAATTAAAACAGATAGCCTTGGCTTTGATGGTGTTCAATGTTTAGAGGATACATCTTTTAATGCCATATGTCTTAATGACACCATTTGTGAAAATGGCTCATGGATTTATTTTAAAGTAACTGGGTTATCGGCTCCTTATAAATTAGAATTTTCCGATGGTACAGTGCATGATTCTCTTTTTTATCCATTTACCTATGAAGATTACATCATAGACTCATTGTATTTTATACCTGAAATGATAAGCATGGATAATACTGTATCTATAGATTTGACTTTAACAGATCCTTTTGGTAATGTTTTAATAAAAGAGGTAGTTTTGGATGTGAAGAACTGTGGTGTTGATGTTTCAGAAAACTCTAAAGAAGTAATTAAGATTTACCCTAATCCTTTAAATGACAAATTATTTTTTGAGTTTGATTCAAAATATGAGAGAGTTAATGTTACAATTTTAGATAGTAATTCTAAGTCTATTTCAGAAAAGCACTACAAGATTATAAAGAAGGGGGTAATAAATATCACTAACTACTTGCCTGGTAATTATTTTATATTGTTTGAACTTGAGGATTCAAAAGTTATTAAACAAGTTATAAAGATTTAAAAAAAATGTGTCAAGATGGTTTTCCACCGGTGCGTTGGCCTATTTGCTAAGAACGATTTTTTCACTTTTTATCAATTTGCCATCAATCAGTAAGTTGCATATGTAAGTGCCACTTTTCCAACCATCAGTATTTATTGTTGTTTTGTTTTCTTTTGGCTTTATCAAAGTTTTTGTATGACCATTGAGTCCGGTTATTCTTAATTCACAGTCA
>JAFGXD010000162.1 GCA_016936815.1 Bacteroidales bacterium | reverse complement strand
CCCTTTTAAAAAAGGAAATCAATCTTCATATCTGGCAAATTACAGATATTCCACTTTAGATATCTTTAATGCTTTAGGAATTGATATGGGAACAGGTATGGCAATTCCTCAATATCAGGATTTAA
The DNA here is from genome assembly GCA_016936815.1 of Bacteroidales bacterium. Classification (GTDB taxonomy): domain Bacteria; phylum Bacteroidota; class Bacteroidia; order Bacteroidales; family GWF2-38-335; genus GWF2-38-335. The sequence continues at coordinate 21,515 of JAFGXD010000162.1, read as the reverse complement.
CTTTTAAAATGGACATTCACACAAAAAATGCCGGGAAATTTACTGTAATTGGCTTGGGTGGTTTAAGCTACATTGAATTACACGATAGCGATAAAGCAAAATTGGATGAAGACTACGATTCGAATTACGATTATGGTGGCGTAGATTTAGATTTTGGATCCGATATGGGTGTGATTGCAGTTTCAAATCTGCTATTTCTAAACGAAAAGACAAGACTTAAAACCAGCTTTTCCGTTTTGGGAATGAAACAAACAACATACATAGATTCTTTGATTTTCGAAACCGATGGCAGTCTTATTCAAGGGTCTAATTATCAGTTTTATGCAAATAGCATGAATGAAACAAAGTATTCATTTTCTTCGGTAATCAAAAAGAAAATTTCTGCAAAAAATAATTTTTCCACCGGATTGATTTTCGATTATTATAATATTTTTTATAAGGATAGTGTAATTGACGATGAAATGCCATCGGGTTTTAGAACAAATCTGGATATTAAGGGGAATTTGTTTTTAGCAAGAGGATTTTTTCAATGGCAACATAAATTTTCAGATAAATTAACCGGAAATGCCGGCGTTTATGCACAATATTTAGACATTAGCAAAGAAAAAATTGCAGAACCTCGAATTGGAATAAAGTACAATCTTCCATTAAATCAGTCGCTTAGTCTGGGTGGCGGCATGCACAGCCGAACTATGTCAAGACATAATTATTTCTTACAAACGTGGATAGGTGAAAATCAGAGTATTCAAACAAATAAGGATGTTGAACTTCTTAAGTCGGTTCAGGCAGTGCTAGGTTACGATAAGCTTTTTACCGAATTCTTGCGTTTGAAAATAGAGACATATTACCAGTATTTGTACAATATTCCTGTTGTTGAATCATACCCCGAATATTCAATGATAAATATTGGCTCATCTTTTAACGATCCCATTCTCGATAGCTTGTTAAATGAAGGAACAGGGGAAAATTATGGTGTAGAATTTACTTTTGAAAGATTTATGAAGAATTCATTCTATTTTCTAACAACAATTAGTCTTTTCGAATCTAAATACAAAGGCTTTAGCGGAACAGAAAGAAATACTGCCTTTAACGGAAATTATGTGGTTAACTTATTGGCAGGGAAAGAGTTTAAAGCCGGAAAACATGATGTTATTACTTTTGATATTAAAACGGTTTACGCAGGTGGTAAACCCTATATTCCTATTGACATTGAAAAATCAGATTTATCTAATTCCACTGAATATGACTATTCAAAGGCATTTGAAAATAAGTATGGGGAGTATTTTCGATTCGACATAAGAATTGGTTATAAGAAAAATGGTAAAAAAGTTTCTCAGGAATGGGCTTTAGATTTGCAGAATATTACAAATCACAAAAACATTTATTCGCAGCAATTTAATCCAAGAAATAACAGCATAGCAAGCGATTATCAAACAGGTTTTTTTCCTATGATGCTTTATAGAATTCAATTTTAAATTGAGTTTATTGTTTTTTTTGGTATTATATTTGTTTGGTCAGAAATATGAAAATTTCATTATACATATTACTAACAATCTTAATAATTCCATTTCAGAGTTTTTCCCAATATGGAAATCGTCCTGAAACAAGTCCTCAAAAATATCAAATTGGTATTGAGGGCGATAAAATGGATCAGATAATGGTAGCGCAAAATAATTCCTATTGGTGTTGGGCAGCTACAATTGAAATGGTTCTGAATTATTATGGGCTATTTGTACCTCAAGATAGTATTGTTAAAGAAGTTTACGGCTTTGATGAAAACGATGACTTGCCGGATTACGGTGCTACATTAGATATTATTAATAAAGAACTAAATAGTTTTAATGTAGATACTAATGGGGTGTATTATTCAATTTCTTCAAAAATGGGAAATGGAGCTCCAAATCCTTCTGTGCTAATTAGAGAGCTAAGTAAGAAAAAACCTGTAATTATTGGTTACGAAACAGGTGAAGGAGGTCATACTGTAATAATTACAGAAGTAGTTTATATTAAGACTGAAAGAGGTCCCAAAATTCTTTCAATTACAGTTAGAGACCCAATGCCCGATGCGGCCTTCGATATGAATAATGGAAAAATTGAATATCCGGGGAAATTTCTTGCCGTAAAAATTCAAGCCTATTGGATTGTAGATGTTGAAAAATACTAAGGTTTGTTTTGTACTAATTTGTTGAATAATTATTATTTCATAATCTAAACACATGTTTGTAAATTACTGTTAATGCTACTACCTTTGCAAAAAAACAATTTACAAAATGGAAAAAAAGAGTTTGTTGGCAGAAAATTCTAATGAATTTAAAGATGTAGTTCTGAAGATTTCAGAAATTAAGAAAGATTTTTTTAACGATTTTGAAATACAGGCTTTTGGAGAATATATGGGAAATAATGCCGGATTAAAGATAATAATACGTAATGCTTTGAAACCCGGGGTTAGCGAAGGTAAAATACAGCCTGAGCTTGCAACAAAAGGAGGAATTCAGTTTAAATCTATTGGCAGGGAATCGGATTTATTTATCTCTGCTTTAAGCAGTTATTACGAGCTTTCCGGCGAACAAAAATTTACAATACGGTCTGTTGTGGCTGATTGTTTGGTTCTTAGTTCAAAAATTTTCGATATAAACAAAGATAAGTTAAAGCTATTATTAACTTTCGATCCGGAAAACAAGAAGGATTTACTATGTGAATTGTATATGGACATTGATTTATTTTCTAAGGAAATAGTTTTGTCTGAAAAGGATATGCAATGGAGAGAAAAAATAATAACTAACTTTATTAGATAAAAAAAGAGGCTTTAAAAAAGAAGCCTCTTTCAAAATATTCAAATTCAATTATTTAGTCACCCAAAGTGGCTACCATAACGGCTTTAATGGTATGAATACGGTTTTCAGCTTCGTCGAAAACAATAGAAGCAGGAGATTCGAAAACCTCTTCAGTAACTTCCATTCCATCTAGTTTAAATTTCTTGTAAATCTCAGCACCAACGGTAGTTTCGCGGTTGTGAAAAGCCGGAAGACAATGCATATATTTTACATTTGGGTTTCCTGTAGCATCCATAGCTGCTTTATTTACTTGGTAAGGTTTAAGAAGTTTAATTCTTTCTTCCCAAACGTTGTCTGGTTCGCCCATGGATACCCAAACATCCGAATAAAGGAAATCGCAACCTTTCACGCCTTTTTTAACATCGTCGGTAAGAGTTATTTTTGCACCTGTTTCTTTTGCAATTTCTTTTGCTTGTTTAACAAGAGCGGCATCGGGCTGTAAGCTTTTGGGAGCAACTGCTCTAAAATCCATTCCCATTTTTGCAGCGCCAATAAGCAGAGAGTTACCCATATTGTTTCTGGCATCTCCCATATAAGCAAAAGCAATTTGATTTAGAGGTTTATCGCTATGTTCCATCATAGTTAGGAAATCGGCCAAAATTTGTGTTGGATGGAATTCGGTAGTAAGTCCGTTCCAAACCGGAACACCTGCAAAAGCTGCAAGTTCTTCAACCTTTTCCTGACCATAACCGCGGTATTCAATACCATCGTACATTCTACCTAGAACTCTTGCGGTATCTTTCATAGATTCTTTTTTACCAATTTGCGAACCGGAAGGTCCCAAATATGTAACATGAGCCCCCTGATCGTATGCTGCTACTTCAAAAGCACATCTTGTTCGAGTGGAGTCTTTCTCGAAAATAAGAGCAATATTTTTACCTTTTAATTTTTGTTGCTCAATACCTGCATATTTTGCCTTTTTAAGGTCTAATGAAAGGTCAAGCAAAAATTTAATTTCTTTGGGAGTGAAGTCCAATAATTTTAAAAAGTGTCTGTTTCTTAAGTTGTAAGCCATAACAATTAGTTTAATATGGTTAATAATTAGTCTTGTACAATTCGTGTTCCTGCTTCAGGATTGCTTAGTTGGTTAGCTTCGGTAATAATACATTCTTTACCTCCGTTTTCAACAAACTGAACAGCAGCTCTAACTTTTGGAGCCATGCTTCCTTCTGTAAAGTGCTTATCTTTAAGGTAATTCTTTGCTTCTGAAACAGTTATTTTGGAAAGCCTAACCTCCTGGGGTGTGTTAAAATTAAGGCAAACATTAGGAACATCTGTAAGAATATAAAATTCATCAGCTCCAATTTGTGTTGCCAGTAATGAAGAAGCTAAATCTTTGTCAATTACAGCATCAATTCCTTCTAATCTTCCAGGTTCGGGATAGTAAACCGGTATTCCGCCACCGCCAACTGTAATAACGATATTTCCTGATCTGGCAAGTTTTTCTATTGAGTTTTTGTTTCCGATTTCAATTGGTTTTGGAGATGCAACAACCTTTCTCCATCCATTTCCTTTTGGATCTTTTGCAAACACATCTTTTGTTTCAGATTTCAATTTTTCAACCTCTTCATCAGAATAATAGGGACCAATAGGTTTTGTTGGATTCTGAAAAGCAGGGTCGTCTTTGTCTACTAAAACTTCAGTAACTAGTGTAAGAATATCTTTTTCAAAACCATTAGCTTTCAATACGTTTCTGAATTGTTGCTCAATTATATAACCAATAAAACCCTGAGAGTAGGCTCCGCACACATCTAATGGCATTTCAGGAAGTCCGTATAATTTTGTTCCTGCACTATTTCTAAGAAGAATATTTCCAACCTGAGGACCGTTACCATGACCTATTACCAAATTATAACCATTCTTTATTAAAGGTAATAAATTTTTACAGGTTTCATTAACATTTGCTTCCTGTTCGCTAATTGTGCCTCGCTGACCGGCACGTAAAAGAGCATTTCCACCAAATGCTACCACTGCTAATTTTTCCATATTTTCCAATTTTATATTTTTGAAATGCAAATCTATAAATATTTTACCATTTAACTTTCACTGAAAGTATAATTTGACTATAAACAATTTGTTAAGAAACATATTTTTACTATTAATTTCCTATCTTTTATTTATAAGAAAAGGTGAATTTAGTTAGCTTTAATTCTTTTTTTTGTTATTTCTGTTAAATAAGGCTGTACAATTAAATAATTTTTTTATTTTTGTCACTAATAACAAATTTGGGTAAACTTATTTAATGAGATACATATATTTTTTGATAATTCCGTTTGCCGTTCTGATTTCTTGTGGGAAAAGTGGTTCCGGTAAGGATGAATCTGAAGCAAGTAAGGGTTCCGTTAGTCAAGGAATGATTGTTTACGAAATAACTTATTTGCAAGATGAATCTGAAAACTCGCTAATAAGTCTTCTTCCCGATTCAATGATTTACAAATACAAAGGAAATTCTATTGTTCAAATAATTGAGGGATGGGGAAAAGTTTTTACCATGATGGGTATTGTAGATTACGAAGCAGGAACTAATTCTGCTCTGGTTAAGGTTTTGGGGAAAAAGTACCATTTTGAGTCACCACTTTCAAGCGAGGAAAGATTTGGTTTCGACCCACTAAATGGCATGAAAATTGAATACGTTGATGAAACAAAGGAAATTGGAGGTTTCCAATGCAAAAAAGCTGTAGTGCATTTTACCGACACTATCCTTACAAGTCCTATTGAATTGTATTATACAGAAGATATTAAAATTGAAAAGCCCAACAGAAATAATCCTTTTGAAGAAATTCAAGGTGTCTTAATGGAATATCAAATGTCTTTTCAAAAAATACCTATGGTGTTTAAATTTAAATATATAGAGAAAATTAAAGTTGACGATTCCGAATTTAAGGTTCCCGACGACTTCGAAAAAGTTACAAAGGACGAAATGCAACAATTTATTAACACACTAATTTAAAACCAGTTAACACATATTTTTTATGAAATCAATAACAAAAATTTTAGCTCTACTTGTTTTAGTATTTGTTTTTACAAATTCCTATGCTCAGAAAAAAGCAAAAACTTGGTCGGGATACGTTAAATACGAAATTACTTACGAAGGCGATATGGATCCTCAAACCAGAGCAATGTCTCCAAATGAAATGACTCAGTATTTTATGGACTCTAAAGTTAGAATGGAAATTCTTACACCAATGGCTAATCAATATATTATTACTGATGGTAATGATAGCCTTACTATAATTCTTATTGACGGAATGGGTCAGAAATTGGCAATTAAATCCGAAAAAGAAGATAATGCTGAAGCTATGAAAGATGTTACCAAAAGTAAAGTTGATTTTCTTAACGAAACAAAAGAAATTGCCGGCATTACTTGCACAAAAGTTGAAGTTACTTTTCCCGCAACTGAAGATTCGGATAAACAGATTGTTACTGCATACTATGCTGAAGGTTTAAATGTTGGCAATATTAACTGGTCCGGTCAATTTAGCGAAGTACCGGGTATTCTTATGGAATATAGTATGGAAAATCAAGGCTTTACAATGAACTATAAGGCTGTTGAGGTAAAAAAACAAAAACTAAAAGCTACAATGTTTCAAGTACCTGCTGATTATCGTTTGCTTACAAAAGAAGAAGCCCAGCAAATGTTTGGAGGAATGTAAAACTTTCTAACAATATACCTTTAATAAAAAATCTCCTTAAACAGGAGATTTTTTTTATTTTATAGCTACTTTTAACAGTTCGTAGTCCTATATAAAAATTATGACAGAAAAAACAGGAAAGAAAAAAGAAAAAAATGAATCTGCTAAGAAAAAGTCTAATACTCAAACAATTGAGAATGTTAGAAAATTCTTAAACGACGATAGATTCAAATTTATTTTTGGTTTATTCCTGCTTTTTTTCTCACTTTTTCTTCTTTTAGCTTTTATTTCATTTTTGTTTACTTGGCAAAACGATCAAAGCAAATTGGATATTGCCCGATTGAATTTTATATTCGACGGTAGCATTCATGTTGATAACTGGGCCGGAAAACTAGGTGCTTTGTTTGCTAATCTGTTTATTCATAAATGGTTTGGAATAGCCTCCTTCTCTGCTGTTTTCTTACTTGTTATTTATGGCTTTCAACTACTTAGAATTAAACTTCTTAATAACAAAAGAGCCATTCGATTAACAATTGTTTTTACAATATGGACATCTCTTGCATTGGGCTATATTTTTGAAACACGTTGGAATGGAAATGCCGGCGGTTTACATGGACTCCATGTTAGCAATTGGATTACCGCGCTGTTAGGAAAAGCTGGAACTGGTTTTATTATTCTAATTTTTCTATTATCAATTGTTGTCTTTTCTTTCGATAATGCTTTAGATTGGATTAAGTTGAAGTTTATTTCATTATTTGGCAAAAAACAAGCAGTAGCTGACCCCGACTTTGAAACAAGCCAAACAAATGAAAATTCAAACCCTATTAAGGATTTTGATGACGAAGAACAAAATGCTCAATCAGAAGATAGTGGTTTTATGGTTACCGATTTAACAGAAAAAATCGTTGAAGATGATGATGACGATTTTGAAACCGTTGAGTATAAACCTGAACCAAAACCTTCAAAGGAAAAGGATACTGAGGAAAATATAGAACTTACTATTGAAACAGAACAAGAAGAGGAAACTTCAGATATTATTACAACAGTTCCGGAAGGAGATTACGACCCTACCAGAGATTTGTCCTCTTACCAGTTTCCAACCCTCGATTTGCTTGTTGACCATAAGGTTGATAATTCAGAAGTAAGTCAAGAAGAGCTTATTTCCAACAAAAATCGTATTGTTGAAACTCTGGCAAATTATAAGATTCAAATTGACAAAATAAAGGCCACAATCGGACCAACAATTACTCTTTATGAAATTGTTCCTGCTCCAGGTATTAGAATTTCAAAAATTAAAAACCTTGAAGACGATATAGCATTAAGTCTTTCAGCTCTTGGAATTAGAATTATTGCCCCAATACCCGGAAAGGGAACCATTGGTATTGAGGTTCCAAATTCAAAACCCGAAATTGTTTCAATGCGTTCGGTAATTTCTTCATCAAAATTTCAGGAATCGAAATTTGCTTTGCCGGTAGCTTTAGGAAAAACCATTTCTAACGAAACCTTTGTCTTCGACCTTGCAAAAATGCCTCACTTGCTTGTGGCAGGGGCAACAGGACAAGGAAAATCTGTTGGTTTGAATGCTATTCTCAGCAGTTTGCTTTACAAAAAACACCCATCTCAACTTAAATTTGTAATGGTTGACCCTAAAAAGGTTGAACTTTCTTTTTATTCTAAACTTTCAAGACATTTTATTGCCCAACTTCCCGATGCAGAAGAGCCAATTATTACCGACACTCACAAGGTTGTAAACACTTTAAATTCGCTTGTGGTTGAAATGGAAAACCGTTACAGTATGTTGGTAAAAGCTTCTGTTAGAGACTTAAAAGAATACAATCATAAATTCATAAAAAGAATGCTAAATCCCGAAAAGGGACATAAGTTCTTACCTTATATTGTTGTTGTTATTGATGAATTTGCCGACCTAATTATGGAAGTTGGAAAAGAAATTGAGCTTCCTATTGCACGTATTGCACAGAAAGCAAGAGCCGTGGGAATTCACCTTATTATTGCAACTCAACGACCTTCAACAAATATTATAACAGGAACCATTAAAGCAAACTTCCCTGCCCGAATAGCCTTTAAAGTGGCATCTATGATAGATTCTAGAACAATTCTGGATACTCCCGGCGCAAACCAGCTAATTGGAAGAGGAGATATGCTTTTCTCTCAAGCTAGCGAGTTAATTAGGGTTCAGTGTGCTTTTATTGATACTCCCGAAATAGAAAATATTACCGATTTTATTGGTCAGCAAAGAGGCTACACCACTGCCTACGAACTTCCCGAATATGTTGGAGAAGAATCCGGAAGCGTTACAGATGTAGATTTAAGTAAAAAGGATCAGCTTTTCGAAGAAGCAGCCAGACTTGTTGTTATTCATCAGCAAGGTTCCACTTCCTTAATTCAAAGAAAATTTTCTATTGGTTATAATCGTGCCGGTAGAATAATGGATCAACTCGAGGCTGCCGGCGTGGTTGGACCCTTCGAAGGAAGTAAAGCTCGACAAGTAATGTTCCCTGATGAATATTCTTTGGAACAGTTTTTGAATAGAATGGAAAATGGAAGCAATTCCTAAATTTGAAAAAGATAAAATTAACTAATTGTTATTATATGAAATCAACATTAATTCTAATCTCTTTCTTGTTAATAACAGGAATGATTACAGGGCAAACAGATAAAAAAGCCAAGGAAATTCTAGACAAGGTTTCTGCCAAAAACAAACAGTATAACTCAGCAAAAGCTGATTTTATTTATTCTCTCGATAACGACAAAGAAGATATCCATGAAAAAACTCAAGGTGTTATCTGGATAAAAGGAGATAAATACAAATTGAATTTAATGGGAAATACAATATATTTTAATGGAGATACAATTTGGACTCATAATAAAAAAGCTGCCGAAGTAAATATTACTTTGCCTGATAATAAGGAAGAAGGTGCTCTCGATCCTTCAAAAGTTTTTACAATGTATGAATCAGGCTTTACGTATTCTTTTGTTGGTGAGAGATTCGAAAAAGGTCTTCAGCTTTATGATATTGATCTTTTTCCTACTGATAAAGAAAAACCTTATTCAAAAATTAAACTTAAAATAGATAAAAACAAACTGCATATTTATTCTGTAGAGTATATTGGCAACGATAATAATATATACCGTTTAGAAATAATGCGCTTTACCCCCGATTTACCAATGGACGACAAAATTTTCTACTTCAATACCAAAGAAAATCCTGATGTTGATGTAATTGACATGACTTAGTTTAAGCAATATTACTACCTTCTTTTTTTCTTTGTTGCTGTTGAATTAGAATTGAAAAGTTTCTTTTTAATATCGTCTCTTTTCATTTTACTAAGCTCTTTACTAATTCCTTTTTGGTATTCCTTCTTGTGAAAAAAGAAGAATGATTTTTGTTTGGTCTTGTCCTCCTGATTTTTTGTAACAAGAACTTTTTCACCGGTATAAGGATTAATTCCCGAATAATGCATTACTGAAGCCAAAGTCATTGGAGTTGGGGTAAAATCCTGCACTTGTTCGGGTTTTAAGCCTAGATTCTTGGTTTTAACTGCCAGTTGTGCCATGTCTTGGTTGCTGCAATCGGGGTGCGAAGAAATAAAATATGGAATTAATTGCTGCTTAAGTCCGTATTTGATATTTACTTTTTTCATTAATTCATCAACCTTATAATAAAGACTGAAAGATGGCTTTCTCATGGCTTTTAGAACCTTATCCTCGGTATGTTCCGGTGCTACCTTTAGTCTTCCCGAAACATGGTTTTTCATAACCTCTTCGAGGTAGTTAATTTCTCCGTTTAGCAATGGAATATCGTATCTAATACCACTGCCAATAAACAGTTTCTTAACTCCTATAATTTTTGCAGCTTTGCTATATAAACTAAGTAAAGCTTTATGAGAACTTTCAAGATTATTACATATTTTTGGGTAAACACATGAAGGTCTGCTACATTTTTTGCACTGTTCCAAATCTTTACCTACCATTTTGTACATGTTTGCCGAAGGACCGCCCAAATCGGAAATATAGCCTTTAAAATCCTCCATTTTGGTAATTTGCTCTACTTCTTTTAAAATTGAATCTTCGGAACGGGAAATAATAACTTTACCCTGATGTGCAGCCAAGGTGCAAAAACTACAGCCTCCAAAACAACCCCGGTGGATGTTTACTGAATGTTTAATCATCTCAAAGGCCGGAATGGCTGGTTTGCCTATGTATTTTGGGTGGGGAAGTCTTGTATATGGCAAATCGTAAATATTATCAATTTCTTTTGTGCCTATTGGATAAAATGGGGGAAATACTGTTACAAAATCGCTGCCTGTTTTTTGAGTAAGTATTCTGCTTTCAAGCTTATTCGACTCTGTTTCAATTATTTTGAAATTTGAAGCAAAGGCCTTCTTATCTTTCAGGCAAATTTCGTGAGAAAATAGCTCTATTGAATCTTTAACAGCATTTTTTCTAAGTACAACTGTTTGAGGTATTTCTAAAATATTGGGATTTTTGCCGGTTTTATATGCCTCAGCAATTTCAAGAATAGATTTTTCGCCCATTCCATAAACAAGAATATCTGCTTTGCTTTCTATTAATACTGAGGGTTTAAGAGAATCAGACCAATAATCGTAATGTGAAAGACGACGCAAACTTCCTTCAATTCCTCCAATTACAACAGGGGTTTGGGGAAATAATTTCTTAAGCATTTGAGAGTAAATGCTTAAGGCATAATCGGGACGATATCCGGCTTTGTTTCCCGGAGTGTAGGCATCGTCGGATCGTAATCTTTTTCCTGCTGTATAATGGTTTACCATGCTGTCCATGCTTCCGGAAGATACTCCGAAAAATAGTTTTGGTGCACCAAGTTTCTTAAAATCGCGCAAATCGTCGCGCCAATTTGGTTGTGGAACAATTGCTACTTTATAGCCTGCTTTTTCCAGAACTCTGCCAATTACTGCAATTCCAAAAGAAGGATGATCAATATACGCATCGCCCGAAATAAGAATAATGTCGGGTTGAGTCCATCCTCTGCTCTTTACTTCTTTTACTGAACAGGGTAACCAACTTTCAGTTTTATTAAAATTCATTTATTTGAATAAAACACAAAGATAAGGAAATACTGAGTAGGATTCCTATTTTCTTATTAGAGTAACATGTCCTCCATATTCTCTACTTGCTCCGTTTGTGTCTTTGTAAAGTACTAACCAGGAATATGTTCCGGTTGAACCGAATTCATTTTTCTTTATTCTTCCATCCCAGCCGTTTATATAATCTGTTGTTTCAAATACCTTTTCTCCCCATCTGTCGTAAATAATCATTTTAAAATTATCTTCATCAATTCCTGTTCCTCTAACAAAAAACTTATCGTTTCCGCCATCATTATTTGGAGTAAAAGCTGTTGGCGCATAAAATGTAAATGTTCCGCTTACTTTAAGATTTATTTCAGTTGTATCAAGGCAATAATGTTCAGATTCCACAATTAGTTGCACATTGTAATCGTCGGGTCTCAAATATGAATGAGATGGATCTGATTCTTCAGAATTAAATCCGTCTCCAAAACTCCAGTAATTGTTTATATTTCCTTCTGAATTATTTACAAAATTAACTTCAGGATGAATCATTGAAATACCTGTTTGTGATGTTACAAAAGATGCAATAGGTTTTGGATAAACCGTAATCATATCTTCAATGGAATAGGTATTATAACAACCTTCCGATGAAAGAATTACTAAAGTAACATCGTATAAATCATCGGAATAGAAAGTGTGAACAGGATCGTGGGAAAGGGATAGATTTTCCACATCGCCATCGTCAAAATCCCAGAAATATTCTTGTCCTGTAAGCGGATACAGTGCGTTAAACTGAACGGTAAGCGGTTGGCAACCTGATTTTATGTCGCTAATAAATGCTGCTGAAGGTAATTCGTAAGTGTGTATGAAAACAGAATCCGAAATACTTGCAAAATCGCAGGCATCCCAAACTGTTATTGTTGCATATCCATTGCTTTGCGCATTGTAAATAACAGGAAAACTACCCAGAATGGTATCGTTTAAAATTACGCTGTATGGAGAGCCTCCACCACCGGTAATACTTCCTGTAATAACAACAGGATCTCCCGGACAAACTGTGTCGGTATTTGCAACTATCATCATACTTAATGGGTCGTCAACAAAAACGGTAAGGTAATCGATGTTACTCTGACAATTATTGGCATCTAATCCATAAACAAAATAAGTTGTTGTTTGATTTGGACTAATATGTATTGAAGGCGCTACTGTGGCGTTTGACCAATGGAAGGTTACCGGAGGGGTTCCGCCAACCGAGTAATAAGCGTTAAGAACAGTATCTTGTCCGTAGCACAAGTGTACATCGCTACCTGTTGAAATATAAAGAGGATATGGTTGTGTAATTGTTGCTGAAGAACTAAGAGTACAACCATTTTCATCGACAACTGTAACTGTATATGTTCCAACGGTGAGATTGGCTATATCTTCAATTAAGTGACCATTGCTCCAAATATAGTGGTATGGAACTGTTCCTCCTGAAACCTGCAAATCTATGGCACCATCGTTTCCTTCGTAACACAAAACATGAGTAAGATTAAAATTTATTGCCAAAGGAGCATCAGGTTGAGTTACTGTAATTGAAGAAGAAAAAGTGCAATCGTGAGCATCAGTTACTGTAACAGAGTATGTTCCTGAAACCAAATTTGATATATCTTCGGTATGCGAGCCGCTGGACCATTGATAAGTATAGGGAGAGGTTCCACCTTCTGCTGTTAAATCTATACTTCCATCGTTTCCTCCAAAGCAGTTTACAGGAGTTTGAACCAATGTAGCAGAAAGAGGAGCATCAGGTTGAATAATAAATATAGTTTCAATAGTTACACAACCTAGAAAATCGGTAACAGTAACTGTATAAAAACCTCCTGCCAGATTGCTTATATCTTCAGTTGTTGGGCCATTCGACCAAACATTAGCGTAAGGAGGAGTTCCTCCTGAAATAGTTAAATCGGCTGCTCCATCGGTTTCTCCAAAACAAGAAACAGGGGTAACCATAATATCTGCAACAAGCAAATCGGGCTGTGTAAGCTCAATGCTATCTGTTGTTATACAGCCGTTTAAGTCGGTAACTGTTATATAATACCAGTTTGCAACCAATCCACTAAGGTCTTCCAGATGAGAACCGTTTGACCATGAGAAAGTGTAATTTGGGATTCCATCTACTGCTGTAAGGTCAATAGTTCCATCGTTGCCGTTAAAACATGAAATGTTTGTACCTGTTAGAGATGTAGAAACGTATGTATCGGGTTCGTCTATAAAGATTGAATCGTTTTTCTGACAGCCAATATTGTCGGTTATTGTAACAAAATGCCAACCTGCAAAAAGATTAGAAGCCGTTGAGGAAACATCAGCGGAAGGGCTCCAAAGGTACGTATATCCGGGCGTTCCGCCCGAAACAACAGCCGTGGCAGAACCGGTGTTAAAACCATGACAAAGTACATCAACAGCAGAAAGGCTAAGAAAAATTTCGGGGTTACTACTATCTTCAATAGTTCCTTGATCAGATACGGAACAGGCTCCTTGGTCTGTAACGGTTAAATAATAAGTTCCGGCAGGCACATTATCCAGAACTTCGTTTGTAGAGATTATTGAAGTTCCATCGGACCATTCGTACTGATAAGGAGGAAGTCCACCAACAATATTAGGATCTAATGCTCCCGTAGATTCGCCAAAGCAAAGAATATCTGTAACGCCCATATCAACAATCGTAAGCGGCTGATAGTCTGGCTCAATCAAATAATCCGGAATAAACGTAGTATCAGGAAAATATCCGTCTATTTCCCAAGGAAGGAAAAGCGGAGGTCCAAATAAAGGAGGTCCGGCAAAAGAACCAAGGTTTATAGTATCAAGATATGCAAGAAAATCTCCTTCAATAACCGGATTAGAGGGAGTACCTATTGAATAGGAAATATCAAGAACCTTAATGTAAAAATCAACGTCAATTGTATCCTGAATTAAGTTTGTAAGCCAGGGATCTATTGAATGTGAAATTGTTACAGGCAATTCTTCGTAATCGAAACAAGGATATTTCAAATCAATATTGTAATCTGCACCATATTTAATGTAATCTGAAGTTCCTTCTTCTATCATGGTAGCAGTAAGGTCGTAAACTTTGTATTCTACAGGTTCAGGAAATTCTAATATGTTCCAAACATTCGGATAATGTTCGGGGCCAATGGGGATACCAAAAATGCTATAGTCTTGGTTATCGACAAAAGCTAAAGTTTGGTTCATTGTGTTGGTAAAAAGAAGTTCAGCGTCAAGTAAATCCCATTCAGCAGTAATTGAAAAATCTTCTCCACTTATTGGGTCTGTCATAATAAAAATTGAAGTATCTCCTTCTTCGTAATCCATCATCTGACTAACTTGCTCAAGAGCTGCAAGTTGAGGAACATTTGAAAGATAATGACACATAACCTGAATAAATTTTACAATATCTAGATTAATATGCAGATATTCGTCTGATCCCCAAGCGTAAAGTCTTTGTTCGTCTTCAATCCAATCTTCGGTTTCTATGTAAGGAATTTCAATGGAGCCGCTAATACCAATTAATTCGTAGAAAATATCGGGAAATTCTATAGGCCATCCCAAAGAATCGTGAAGAAAATAAACGGAATCAATTACCGGATTTCCAAAAGCATCGTCGTGCCAAGCCACCCAGGGAATAATGTATTCAGCGTTAGGAACATCAATAAGAAAAATATCGAAAGTATCTAAATCAACGTTCACAGGCTCAAAAAGATGTAAAGTATCCCATTCAATATCGAATGGGTTTGAGAAATCGGAGTAAATAACGTCAGCATTTGCCTGAATATCAACATTTAAGTAAAGTCTAATAATACCTGCTGTAGGCCAAGTAGAAAAAAGCTCCCATTTATCCATGTCTCCGGGATAAATTGTGGTGTCGTGTTCCCTGTAATCCGATTCAACAGTAAACCATTCGCCATTTGTTACTGTTCCTGAATTTGGGAATTCCATTTCAATTTTAGTGGGGTAATTAACGTAAACTGAGCCCGAATGCCAGCCAGTCATTTCAAAAATTGCCATTGCATTAAAGTACATTCCGTAATCGAAAATAACCCCAACAGAATCGAAAAGACCAAAATTATAAACAAATGAATAAGTATCTCCGTAAGGGCCAACTTCCAAATCAATTAAAGTATCAACTTGGTCTATGCTCCAGGCAGAAGAAGAAGGACCCCACATTCCAACAGTATCCGATTTCCATGGAATATCGTGCTCCACAACAATTTGCGAAGTTCCGCAAAGAAACATTGTTAAGAAAATAATACTAAAAATTGTCCTTACCATTGGTTGCTTTTGTATTTTTCGACTAATATTATAAGTTGTTTGATAAATCAATGAAATAACCTACGTATTAGTTCGTAGTAAAAATATGATATTTCTATAAATCAAGCAACAAAAAGCACCTTAAAAAAAAGTTAAATTTCATTATTGAAAAATAGCATGTATTTTGCTAGCTTAGCGGACTTTAAAACCATGACTTATGAAAATATTGTTTGTATTATTTGTTTTTGTTGTTTTTGTTGGCTGTAGCGACAAAGCCGGCGAAAAGAGTTCGGAAAACCTAACAGAAAAAGTAATTGAAACTTATCCTGATGGTTCTAAAAAATCTGTTGATTATTTTTCAAAAGACAAGCCCGATGAATGTGTAAAACAGGAAGAATATTATCCAAATGGTAAAATCAGGTATTCTTTATCTACAAAAAACGGCAAAAAAAATGGTTTGTGTAAGTATTTTTTTGAAAATGGAAAGGTACAGACAGAGCAAAATTATGAAATGGACATAAAGGATGGTTTAAGCATTGTATATTCTGAGAACGGTGAAAAAAAAATAGAAGGAAAATATGTTTCCGATAAGCCACACGGCAAATGGCTATTTTATGATGAAAAAGGAAATCTGGCAACTACTGTAGTTTACGAAATGGGCAAAATTGTTAGTCAGAATTAATTTTCCACAGGAATAAGAGTCAGCCGCACACTTCCATAATACAAACAAAGCAGTTTATTTGATAGGAAGTCGACCAAATAGATATCGTTTCCAATTCTAAGATATTTATTATTGTCTTTTAATTCCCATGTATCATTTTTCTTAAGTCCTGTTTCAAGCGAAGTTATTGTAAAAACGCCATCATCCTTAAACTCATAGGTAAAATTTGGAGCGGAATTTTGAGTATTTGATTGTTCGTTTACAAACGATTCGGCAATCCAAATATTTCCGGTAAGCCTTTGTGAAAATGAATAAATGCTCAAATGCTCCTTTTTGCAAGATGAAAAAGAAACAAGAGCAATAAAAATTGTGAATGCTATTATGTTTTTATAAAATCTCTTCAAGTTTAAAACCCTTCTTTAATTGAATACCTTTTTGACCTTTTTCAACCGTGCAGCATTCATTATACAAATCGTGTTCGAAAAACAAAACATATTCATTTTCAGCAGCTTCGATTAAAAAATCCTCTTTTTCCTTTAAGGTTAACAAAGGCCTTGTGTCGTAGCTCATAACCCATGGAAGTGGAATATGGGCAGTTGACGGTAACAAATCAGCCATAAAAACGATGGTTTTGCCATTATATTGTATGTGAGGAATTAGTTGTCCGTCTGTATGTCCGTCAAACAGAACAGCTCTAAATCCAGGAAAAAGTTCCTTACTTTCTTCAATTAGAACCAAGTTAGGTATCATTGGAAGAATATTTTCTTTTAAAAAAGAAGCCTTCTCGCGGTTATTAGGATTTACAGCCCATTCCCATTGTTGTTTGCTTACAATATAGTTTGCATTTGGAAATTGAAGTTCGTGTTTTTCGGTTTCCTTATTATAAAAAACACCCCCACCGCAATGGTCGAAATGCAAATGAGTAAGAACCATGTCGGTAATATCCTCTGGTTTGTAACCCGCTTTTGCTAAAGAAGAAATTAGTTCGCCCTCGCCATTAGGATAGTAGTGAGAAAAGAATTTTTCTTCTTGTTTAGTTCCCATTCCATTGTCAATTAGAACAACTTTATCGCCATAATCAACTAATAAACAACGCATTGCCCAATTGCAAAGATTGTTGTCTTCGCAAGGATATTTTTTACTCCAAATAGATTTTGGTACCACGCCAAACATTGCACCTCCGTCTAATTTCAGATTTCCTGTATCAATAATTTTAAGTTTCATCTTTTATAAAATTTAATAAAGCCTTTAAGAACCTATTTCATTTTCTCTCTTTTTATTTATTTTTCGAAAAAAAACTTGTAGGTTTGAAAGCCAAAGATAATTCATTAAAAAGCTTTTGGCAAAGTAAAAAAACAAATATCATTATGCAAGTACATTTTATTGCTGTTGGAGGTGCTGCAATGCACAATTTGGCAATTGCCCTGCACAAAATGGGTTATAAGGTTAGCGGTTCCGACGATGAAATTTTTGAACCATCGAAAAGCAGGTTAAAAGAACAAGGGATTTTACCTGCTGAATTTGGTTGGTTTCCTAATAAAATTCATAGCCAACTAGACGCAGTTATTTTAGGAATGCATGCCAGAGCAGATAATCCGGAGTTAATAAAAGCGAAGGAATTAAATCTTAAAATATACTCGTTTCCCGAATATTTGTACGAGCAAACAAAAGACAAGATAAGGGTTGTAATTGGGGGCTCGCATGGTAAAACAACCATTACAGCAATGATAATGCATGTTTTGCGAGAAAACAAAATTGACCATGACTATATGGTTGGTGCTCAACTTGAAGGCTTCGATACAATGGTAAAAATTTCTAATGCATCAATTGCTGTTTTCGAGGGTGACGAGTATCTTGCTTCACCATTAGATCCTCGTCCTAAATTTCATTTGTATAGGCCGCATATTGCTCTACTTAGCGGAATAGCATGGGATCATATAAATGTTTTTCCAACATTCGAAATTTATGTTGATCAGTTTCGACAATTTATTAATCTTATTGAAAAAAATGGCAGCTTGGTTTATTTTTCCGGCGATGAGATATTAAACAAACTTGCAGCAGAAGCAAGCGGAATAAAGACAATTTCGTACCATACCCCTGAATTTGAAATAATTAACGGCATTTCTTCCATTATTGAAGGTTCAGAAAAAATTCCTTTGAAAGTATTTGGAGCTCACAATCTTCAGAATATTATAGGGGCTATGCAGGTTTGCCGACAGTTGGGAATTTGCGATAAAGATTTTTACAGAGCAATTAGTAGTTTTCCGGGGGCTGCAAAGCGACTTCAATTGCTAAATTCTAATGATTCCACTTCAATTTTTTTAGATTTTGCACATTCTCCTTCCAAACTTATGGCAACAACAAAAGCTGTAAAAGAACAATTTCCGCATAGGGAACTTATTGCCTGCATGGAGTTACATACTTTTTCGAGTTTAAACAGCAATTTTTTGGAACAATATGCGGGAAGTATGGACGCGGCCGATAGAGCTTTAGTATATTATAATCCCGAAACCCTTAAGCACAAAAGGCTTCCTGAAATAACTAAAAATCAAGTAGCTGGAGCTTTCAACAATGCAAATATTGAGGTATTTGACAAATCGGATGATTTGATAAGTATTTTGAAAAGCATTTCTTGGGAGAACAAAAATCTGTTACTAATGAGCTCCGGAAATTTTTCGGGCTTAGATTTTAGGAGGTTTGCAGGTGAGTTAATTAATCCCTCCTAACTTGTGCCTTCAAAAACAGCTAAGGAAAAGTTAGTAGTAAACATCTTAATTTATAAAGACTTAAATTTACAATTTGTAATATAATCCTGATTCAACAGTCAAGCCTACACCCAGTAAGTTTGAATATCTTGCAAAACCAGACATAAAATAAAAGCCAATATTATCTTTAAAAGTCTCAAGACCTATTCCCAATCCAATATTAAAATTGTGAGATTGTTTATAACTATAGAAACTTCTTTCTTTATAGAAATAATGATTACCTTGATACATTAACAAATTCAAATTCGATCCCTGCTTTATCCTATACAAAAAGGTTAAGCCGGCACTTACAAACTGACTAGTTTTTGAAGTAGTGGGCCCTAAATTAATTTGCACCCCAAATCTTTTTGGTAAGAAAATATAAGATAAACCAACTCCAGTAGTAAAACCTGCTCCAATACCTATAGAGTGTTTGCTAATAGGAATGGTTGTTGAGTCTTTTACACTTTGCCCAAAAACATTTGTTTGTAAAAACACTATGAAGATAGTGGAAAAAAGGAAAATTTTAATAACTCTCATATTCTATGACTTATTTAAAATTAAATTGTTGTACAAAAATAGAATATTATTTAATTATTATGCAAAACAATAAAGTAAAAAGGTTATTTTTTTTGATGTAACATTATCTAAATATCAACGTATTAAGAAATCTAACTAAAAAACCTTTAAAAATCAAATCATGAAAAAAAATCTACTATTAATTACCTTAGTTTTTGCCGGAATATTCGGGTATTCACAAACTGCTATACCCAACGGCAATTTTGAATCGTGGACAAATACCCCTTATGAAAACCCGCTTTATTATTTCACCAATAATTTAGACATGTTTGGTGATGGACTTTCTGCAGGTGTAACAAAAACAACCGATGCATATCATGGTGATTTTGCATTAAAACTTACCTCAATGTCTAATGAGTCTCTATCTATGGCAGGAAATTACAATCCAAACAACCCTCCCCCATGGACCGGCGGAATACCAATTAGTGGAACACCCACAGGATTTAGAGGATATTATAAGTATGATATTCAAACAGGAGATACCGCACTTATGCTGGTAAACTTTTCAAAAAACGGTGTAAATATTGGAGTTTATATCACTAAAATTTTTGGTAGTCAACCCGATTACACTCTTTTTAATATACCACTTGACCCACCCTTACCAATTGCACCCGATTCTGTAATTCTTTTCTTTATTTCATCCGATGCACTTAACGAAATAGCAATGGAAGGAAGTACAATTACAATAGACAGCATTTCATTTACAGGAATAGCAACACAGCCTGCCATGCTTAATGGCGACTTTGAACTTTGGGAAACAAATGAAATTCTTAGTCTTGATTCTTGGCATCACGAAGGAAATGATGAAAATCCAATTCAACGCAGTACAGACGCAGCAGAAGGTATGTATGCTACCGAATTGATTACATATTTGGATGAATGGGATTCAGGCCCTCGTGCTACACCACAGAGAATTTCAACAACTTATTATGACAATTATTGTGATTGTATGGCAGGAGGCTATCCTTACTCACAACAAGTTGATACAATTGCTTTTTGGTATAAATACAGTTCTGAAAATGAAGATACTGCCAATATTAGAATTTCATTTAAAAACAATGGTTCATACTTTTTTGATTTGTGGCAAAATCTCATTATTGCATCTGATTTTCAATACGTTGAAATACCTTTCAACCTTCCAAACGTACCGGATTCTGTCGGAATAGAAATAATGTCATCATCGTGGAATGACAGCCTCTTGGCTTCTGTAGGATCTACATTAATAATTGATGAATTACAGTTTAAATCTCAACCACTTACAACCGGAATACGAAGTTTCGTTAATAAATCGGAAGTTTCTTTGTTTCCAAATCCAAATAATGGTAGATTTACTGTAGTAAGCGATAAAATTATCAGCAAAATGGAAGTAATTAATCTTATTGGCGAAAAAGTATATTCTGAATCAAAAATATCAGCGAATAAAATCAATATCGATTTAACTTACTTACCTAAAGGAGTTTATCTATATCAGATAAATGGAGAAAAACTAATTCTTAAAACCGGCAAATTGGTTATAGATTAATTGCCGGTAAATATGTTGAAAAACATTTCCCGAAAGCACAAAGTATTTTTCGCTCTGGCTTTCGGGATTTTTTTTGAATAATTCTTCAAAAAGTTTGCCTATGAGTTGGTAAATGGATGCCTTTTTTGACAAGTTGTAAATATAGTAATAATGTTTGAATTTTGTACTTGTTGAACCGAAACGGAAACAGGCT
>JAFGXD010000161.1 GCA_016936815.1 Bacteroidales bacterium | reverse complement strand
GGCATATTCCAATCCGCTACCTTCGAAAGAGAAAATTAGCTGACCCCATCTGTTAAAGATTTCAATTTTTAATTCCTGAATTAATGAAGAATTCTTTATTGCCCAAGTATCGTTTACTCCGTCGCCGTTTGGTGTAAAGGCTGTAGGAATTACAATGCAGGTCTCAGGATTTCCTTCCGATAATACAATTATTGTATCGGTTTTTGTACAATTGTTTTCGTCGGTAACAGTAACTAAATATGTATTGGCAGAAAGACCTGAAATGTCTTGTGTTGTAAGTGGAGTAGACCAGTTGTAAAGCAGACTTCCGGTTCCTCCGTTGGCAGTATAATCAATTGATCCATCTGCTACTCCTGAACAAGTTTCGTTTGTAACTGAAAAGGATGTTATTATCTGAGGTGGATTACTAAAAATATAGCTTTCACTAACAACACAACTGTTATTGTCGGTAACAGTAACTCCCGCAGTACCCGGACCAAAACTCTCTGTTGTTTCTGTTCCTGAATTAGACCACAAAATAGAATATGGTAATGTTCCTCCTTCTGCTTCAACACTAAGACTTCCTGTTTCTCCATAGCATTCAATTTCAGAATTAACTAATAGAGTGAGATAAAGACTATCAGGTTGTGTTATTTCTACGTTTAGCATTTCGGCTCGGCAATGGTAGTTGTTTTCAACCACAATATTGTAAATTCCGGCTTCAAGAGAGCTGAAAATGTTTTCTGATTGAAATGTGGTTGCACTGTCGATGCTGTAATTAACTGCATTTTCAGAATAAATAATTATTGTTCCCGATTCATCGTTGTAGCAGTTGAGATTTAAAATTATTAAGCTGTCAATTTCGGTTCCTGAAATATCGTTTAACACAGCAATATCAGTATCTGTGCATCCATTTTGGTCAATAACAATTATTTGGTATGTTCCCGAACTTAATGAAGTATAAGATGGACTGTTTTCGAAACTTGTTCCGTTGTTTATTGAATATTGGTATGCAGGACTTCCGCTTGTAGCTTGAATTGTTATAAAACCATCGGGACTTTGGCAGTCGTAAATATCTCCGGTATTTACAGAGCTAATTACAGGTGCATTAAAATAAAATAATTGCAAATGGTATGAACTGTCGCAACCGTAAATTGTGGTGTAATTTGCGTGGAATGTACTTGCTGTGCTATAATAATTTCCATGCCATAATATGCTGTCGCCCGGACAAATAGTATCGTATTCGGTGAAGGAAAATTCTTCTCCAAAAGTCAAAACTATCTGATCTTCTGCCGATTCGCAGGCTCCTGATCCTTGAATTGTTAATGTAATAGAACCGGCTGAAAGGTCACCGGCACTTGGGGTATATGTGGAATTAGCAATGGTGTTATCGTCGAATGTTCCTGTTCCGGAACTTGTCCAAAGTACAGAACTTGAAGAACCTCCAATACTTGCACCACTTAGCAGATAGGAGTTGTTTCCACAAATCACGTCGTCGGAACCTGCAGAGGCAGTTGCAATAGGAATTACTGTAATGGTTTGAACAACCTGGTCTCTGCAAGAAGTGCTTGAGCCAACAGTGTAAGTAACGGAATAATCGCCTGAAAGGCCTGTTGGATTAAAGTTTCCTGCGCTTACTCCGGTTCCCGAAAAAGTACCGCCTGTATTACCTGTAATTAGTGCAGTGAGACTAATATTTCCATCGGAAGCACAAATAGTTCCCGGTGAAGTCCATGAAGCATCCCAAGGGTTTAGTACAGTAATATCCTGAGAGGCACAATCGGAGCAACCTGCTTCATTGTTCCAGCAATAAGTAATGGTATGAACTCCGGGGCCGGCAACAGCAGGATTAAAAACTGCAGCTCCCCAGTCGGCAACGGCTGTTATTCCTAATCCCGACGCCGACCATGTTGAAATACCTGCCGGAACATAAGGACCTCTTGTTAGCCAACCTGTTGAGCCGGCTGGGTAGGAGTAAGTATCGTAAACAGTACCATTACCATCGTAAACAACCAAGTCAATACCTCCATCTCCATAAGATTCGTAAATCTCAGTAGTGTAAGTTTCTGAAGGACTCATTAATGGGCCTGTAGCATAAACTGTTAGTACTGTATTGTCGTCCATTGCTAAATTTTCATATAGTAGAGTTGAAGTGGAACTTTCCCAAATTCTACATCTGTTTTCGGCAGATCCATAATCGTCGGTATCGTATTGAAAGAAAATTGTTGGATAAATAGCACCATTGGCGGTTGCCGAATCGTTTGCATACATTGTAACTGCAGCATCGTTGCAGTTTAAAGTAGCGGGAAGACCATTAAAACCAACAGTTGCGCAGGCAGGAGATTCGAAAGTAAGGCTCCAGTTTAGTAAATCGCCTGTGTCAAACAAGGCATCGTCGTAAATGTGAAGCCTCCATAAAGCGTTGGGATACAATCCTGTTGGTAGTGTACCACATTCAGGAATCCAGTTTCCGGTAAAAGGAGCCGAGCCTGCTGTTATGTTTGTTGCAGCGGTATTTGTAAAGCAAGTTCCTGTATAATTATTGCCTGAACCGCCATTATCGGAGCTTAATTCATGTTCGTTTCCAAGAGGGTCGACAAGAAAAATTTCAATATCTGCAGTGTTTCCATGACTAATATTAACGCAAACACTAACAAGTACATCGGTTCCACCAAGTCCTGTTACGTTAAGGTCGAAATATGCATCGCCCCAATCGGGAATAGAGCCGCCACCGCCTGTAAAGGTCTGAGAAAAGGAAGAATTGCAAACAAAAGCAAAAGAAGCAATTAGTATAAATAGTTTTTTCATTGTTGTAGGTTTTTGTAATTACAAATTAAGATGTTTGATTTTCTCAAATTCCTCAGGATTTTCCCTTATCCATTTCATTTTTGCATCGTGATAATCGTTTTCATCCTTTTTTGGATTACCGGTATCAATGTATTTTGGAAATGATTCGGGGATTTTTATTGTTGTAGTTTCGGAAACAATAACTTCCTTACCATTTTCATCGATTTTTTTTTCAAGCTTAACAATTACCTGATGTTTAGCTATTTGTTTTTCGCTAATTACTGTTTTTGTTTCTTTTGATGTGGATTTCTCTTGTGCATTTAGGCCAACATTAAAGGCTAAAATAAATAATAGTAATAGGTTTCTCATTAGATTCTTTTTTTAGTCATTTTTATTTGTTTTAATGATTAATTAATACTGCCAATTTTCTTAATTAATCAAGCACTGTTTATCTAAATTGTTTGGTTTTCCTCAATAAAACTTGGTTAAAATATTAAAAATTAAACAATGCTTAGTTATACCGAAGGATTAATTTGATTGAAGTTATTAATGTAAGGACGAAATGCAGTCTTTATATGACAGATTTTATTATGGAAGATTGTAGCTTTTCTTACTGTTAATGTTTATAATAAAAGGATTTATTTTTTATCTTTTGGGTTCTAAACGTATTATTGGAATAAGCATTTCTTCTAGAGAAACTCCTCCATGTTGAAATGTATCTTTATAATATTTTACGTAATGATTGTAATTATTAGGATAAGCGAAAAAATCTTCGCCAATGGCAAAAATGTATGAAGAAGAAATATTAGATTTTGGCAACCTCACTTTATCGGGATCGGAAATTTCGAATACTTCTTTAGGATTAAAACCAAGACTTCTTCCTTGTTTGTATCGTAGATTGGTTGAAATATTTTTTTCGCCAACTACTTTTACAGGATTATTAACTCTAATAGCTCCATGGTCGGTGGTAATGAACAGGTTTATTTCTTCTTTTGACAATAAGTTAAATAATTCGTACAACGGAGAGTGTTCGAACCACGATAGGGTTAGCGATCTATAGGCAGATTCGTCACTTGCCAGTTCTTTTATCATCTTCATTTCAGTTCTGGCATGAGAAAGCATATCAACAAAGTTGTATACAATAACTGAAAATTCATGGTTTAGAAGGTCTTTATAGTTTTCTACCAGTTTTTGTCCAGCTTGTAAGTTGTTTATTTTTTTGTAAATAAATTTATCCTTAAATCCAAATCTATTAAGATTCATTCGAATTAATTCTTCTTCGTGCATGTTTTTCCCACCATCTTCATCATCATCTAGCCATAAATTTGGGAAAATCTTGTCAATATCTGCTGGCATTAATCCAGCAAACATAGAATTTCTGCTATATTGAGTTGATGTTGGAAGTATGCTTAGAAAAATACCTTCTTCGCTAAGTTTATAGTTTTCGCGAATAATAGGCTGAAGGGTTTTCCATTGGTCGAATCTAAAATTGTCGATTAGAATAAGTACAGTTTTTTTTCCTTTACCAAAAAACGGAAATACCTTTTCTTTTAAAACATTTGGTGATAATAGAGGTTTTTCCACATTTTTGGAATCGAACCAATTTGTGTAGTTTTTCTTAATAAACTTACAAAATGCATTGTTGGCATCGTTTTTTTGCATTTTAAGAACCTCGTCCATATTTGAATCCTGAGCCTTATCTAATTCAATTTCCCAATAAACTAAATCGCGGTAAATAATATCCCATTCTTCGAAGGTATTGGCAGAATTAATTTTCATTCCTAATTCTCCAAAATTTATTTGGTAAGAGGAAGTTGTTTTTTCTGTAATAAGTCTTTTATGGTCAATATTTTTCTTTATGGCAAGTAAAATTTGTTTTGGAATTACAGGTTTTATTAAATAATCTGAAATTTTTGCTCCAATTGCCTCTTCCATAATATCTTCTTCTTCACTTTTAGTAACCATAACAATTGGAATACTTGGAAATAGTTTCTTGATTTGTGCAAGCACTTCCAGACCGCTAATTCCGGGCATATTTTCGTCAAGAAAGATAATGTCGAAATAGTTTTTTTTAACCAATTCAATAGCATCGTGACCATTACTGGCCGTAAAAACATCGAATCCTTTTTCCTTAAGAAACAGAATGTGAGGTCTTAACAGTTCTATTTCATCATCTGTCCATAAAATTTGTATTTTTTGCATAAGACCGGTTTTGTGGGAACTTACTCTCCCAAGTAGTTTTTAGTAAAGAAGGTTATGTATTTTTCTACGTTTTTATCTTTATAAAATAATGGATAATTAGTAGCAGAAATAACAAAATGCCTGTATTGATTAGTTTTTAACTCTCCATATGCAATGGGATTTACAGAAATATGACGGAAATATGCCATTGCTTCTGTTTTATCTTTAAAGCTTTTTACTGTAAGCATTTGGACGTCTCCATCTAAAATAATGGGCTGACTTACATCAAAATCAATAAAGCTAAAGACTTCAATGTTAAAACTTGAAATATTAAATCGTAACCTATTAACATCCAAATTTTTATTATCAACTATTGAAACATAATAATGTTGTTCTGATTGGCTAAATTTATAAATTTTTTCAGCTTCAAGTAACAGGCGTTCTGCTTGAGATAGAGTAGGGTCAATTTCAATATTTGTTTTTGAAGTATCGACAAACTCTTCGAAAACAACTCTGTTACTGTCTGTATTTTCTTTGTTAAATTGAAGAGATGCAAGATGGTTTTGTAATGAATCTAATTTTAGGTTTTCAAGATAGGTTAGCATTTCCGAAGCTGCAGTTTTTTCAGGTGTATCAGGAAAATCTGTGGTTACCTTTTTTAGAGCTAATTTGAATGTAGAAACATCAGTAACTTTACCAACAGTAAGTGCTTTTAGAAATGCAAATTTTGGAATTAAATCATGATTTGAATAGAGAGAATCGGCAATTTTACAGTTGTCAGCAACTTTTCTGTAATTTCCTTGAAGATATGCCACGTATGTTTGTTCGTAAAAAACATTCACCTTTTTCTTTTCAGCTTCTTGTTCTTCAAGAAAATTAGGGTTTGTAAGCATTTTAGTATACTGACTTTCAGGGAATTTTGTAATTAACAAATTCTTGTAAAATGCTGCTCTGTCTTTTTTATTTTCCAACATATTTAGTTGGTACAAATAATAATAAGTAGTTATAGTATAGTCGGTTTTGTCGTTTTTAGCTATTAGTTTTTCGAAACTTTTAATAGCTTCCGGATAATCGTTTAATTTGTCTTTATATACTCTTCCAACATTAAACATTGCCATATAGAGCTTTTCATTAGATGCTATGAAAGCAGAATCTGAAAATGGGATATTCTGTAGATAATATTCTCTGCTTTTTGGATTCGATTTACTGTTTCCCTTATTGTTTGTTCCTGTAACCGAGTCTATATTGGCTAATTCTTCAGACATTACTATTGCCTTATTTTTTCTTCTCCAGTTATCTTCAAGTTTTCTATTTCCCCATTTTCTTTTGAAATCGGCCATTCCATTACTAACAGTCATTGGATTATAGAAGTACCACTTGCCCCCTGCATTATTGTTTTGATTGCTAAATGAATTTACTTTATTTTGTTGTAAAAGAAGATTATCCATTTGTTGTTGTTCTCGTAATTCTTTTTCTTTCTCTTCTTGTTCAATAACTTTTGCAATAAGTTCATCAATAATTTTGTCCAATTCCTTAGATGGCAATTTGCTTAGTTTCTGCACTGAATCTTCAAGATGTGCGATATTCAGATTTTCAATTAATTCGTTAAGATGCTTTGTTTTTTCTGAAATTTTCTCATATTCAGGATAATCAGAAGAAAGAAAAGTCATTGTACTATCATAAAACTGCTGAGCCTTTGGATAATCTGGAATTGAAAAATAAATATCTGCAAGAGCTAAATAGCTAATAGCTTGCTGATTAGTATTTGAAATAGAGCTTCTTGCTGAAAGAAAATAATATTCAATGGCTTGTTTAAGATTACCTTCTTTTTGTTCAATATTAGCAAGTGAAAAATAAATTTGGTCGTGATAATCAATATTCTTATCGTCTTTCAGCATTTTCAACAACTGCTTTTTTATTTCTCTAACATCTCCTGAGCCTGAACTGTATGCTTCGGCACGATTGATTTTTGCATTGAATGCCATTTCATAAGGTGGATTCATTTTAATTACTTCAGCATAAAGAACTGAAGCTTTATTGTATTCTTTGTATTTCTGATAAATTTGTGCAAGAATGAATCGGTATCTAATTTTGTCTTTTCTATTTCCTTTCAAATCTATTGCCTTTCTAAGTCTGGGAATAGCTTCTTCGTAATGCCTTTGTTTTAAATGAAAATCTGCATAAATTGCGTTTAATTCTCCATTGAATTTTTTTGGAAATTTTCTGTCTCCTTCCAATTGATCTAGAAGACTTTCTGAGTCGCTAAATTTACCCTCTTCATTGTATGTTCTTATTAGCCAAAGTGTTGCTTCGTAGGAAATTATTTCCTTTGAGTAAACACTAATTATATATTGAAAATTTTGAGATGCTTGAAAAAAATCGTGTTTATAAAAATGACTTTTCCCCATTAAAAGATATGCGTTATCAACCCATTTATTATATTCCGGTTTAGCTTGAAATTCTTTTTGTCGCTTAGAAAGTTTGCCCTTTTTTCTTTTTGGTTTTGCAGTAATAGAATGAAACTTAATAACTTTTGATGCTTTTGAAATTGCCTTTTCCATATCGGGGAATGCAGAGCTTACATTGTTTGGGTCGCTATATAAAACCACCGGTAATATTCTTTCAAAATTATCTTTATTAGCCGATTCAACTTTTTTTGTACCAGCCTTAAAAGCTTCTTTGCCGTTAAAGTATGCATTGAAATGTGCATTAAGGTTGTGATACGACCTATTAACTCTGGTGTTTTTTGTTGTTGAACACCCGGCCGATATAACCAGAGTAATAACTGTAAATAAAACTAATTTTCTAAAAGTCATTAAATTTTCTTTTGTCCTTTTAACTGCAATCTTGCAAAAATATTATATTCTTATGAAAAAAAATCATTATTGCTAAATAAAACTATAAAAACTTATCAATATTAATTGTCAAAAGGTCTTAAGGTCTTAAAGTCGGAAGGTCGAGGGTGAGATGATGCAAAATTGCGACCGAACAAAATGCAAGACAATCAAAAGATAACAAATTTCTTGAATTTTTAAAATTGTATAAGGGGGAAATGATTTCAAATTAATTATTTTTGTTGCAATATTTGTTATACTAATTCGTTAAGAAACAAAAAATATCTAACAATGATTATTAAACAGAATTTCAGAATTTTATTATTATTTACTTTCATAATATTAAGCGTTTCATCGGTTTTTTCTCAATCGAAATTACACGAAAAAGGCGACAAGGCATTCGAAACAGGAGAGTTCTATAAAGCTGCCGAAATTTATCTTGAAGCTTACAAAAAAGCCGATAATAAGGTAGAAAAGGCTGAAATACAATTTAAAACCGCTGAGTGCTATCGAATTCTTAATAATACTCAAAAAGCTGAATCTTTTTATAGAAAGGCTATTGCTAAGGGTTATCAAAATCCTTTAGCTTTGCTTTATTTTGCCGATGCACTAAAAAATAATGAAAAATATGAGGAGGCTGAAGAGGAATATAAGAAATATAGAGAGCTTGTGCCCGATGATCCTCGCGGGGAAGTTGGGGAAAGGTCTTGTAAATTATCTGCCGATTGGATTGAAAAACCAACCAGATATACAATTGAATCTATGCCAATAATAAACTCTAAGCAATACGATTTTTCTCCTGCCTTTGCTTCTGAAGATTTTAAGAGCTTGTATTTTACATCAACCCGACAGGCCGGTGCAAATTCTAAAATTAATCCTGTTTCCGGAGAGTTTTACTCAGATATTTTTGTTACAACTTTCACAAAAAAATTAGAATGGTCTGAACCGGAACCACTTAATGATACAATTAATTCACTTTTCGATGATGCCTCACCAAGTTTGACACCCGATGGTACTGAATTGTTTTTTAACAGATGCAGGCAGGATAAAAACAAAATTTCCGGTTGTCAAATTTATTATTCGGTTCGATCTCCGGGTGGCGATTGGGAATCTACAACAATTCTTGATATTTTCGGCGATACAATCGATGTTGTTCATCCTTCCATATCTCACGATGGTAAGAAATTGTATTTTTCTTCAAATAAATTAATTGGACAAGGAAATTATGATATTTATGTAATGGAGAGAGATGGGAAAGGTAGTCCCTGGGGAAAACCAAAAAACCTGGGAAAAGATATAAATACTATTGGGAATGAGATAAATCCATATATCAGGAAGGATGGAACCTTGTATTTTTCATCAACACAGCATTTGGGAATGGGAGGACTTGATATTTTTAAGGCTGTTCCACAAATAAATGGTTCTTGGAAAATTGAAAACATGAAATATCCAATAAATTCTGCGGCTGACGATTTTGGGATTATTTTTATGGGCGACGAGGAAAAAGGTTTTTTCACTTCCCGTAGAAGAATTTACGGAGCAAAAGGTTCTGATGATATTTTCTATTTTGAGCTACCACCTCTTGAGTTTTCTCTTCAGGGAAAAGTTAGAGATGCCAATTCAGATAAGCCTATTAGCGGCGCAAAAATTAAAATTATATGCTCCGACGGCTCTCCCGATGTAGAACTAATGTCGCTTGAGGATGGCTCTTTTAAAAATACTTTGAAGAAAAATGCTGATTATTTATTCATTATTTCTCATGAAGGTTATTTGAAAGGAAAAGGAAAGGTGTCAACTTATACACTTGATGATTCATATACTTTTATGAATGATGTAAAACTTGCACCACTAAATACTTCTATTGATCTTCCAAATATTTATTACGATTTTGGAGATTGGAAATTAAGGGAGGAGTCAAAAATAGAACTTGAAAGCTTAGTTAAAACTCTTACTAGTAACCCAAATATTACTATTGAAATAGGTTCTCATACCGATATGATTGGTAATGACGCTGATAATTTAATCTTATCGCAAAAAAGGGCTCAATCTGTTGTTGATTTTCTTGTTTCAAAAGGAATTGCTAAAGATCGTTTAACTGCAAAAGGTTTCGGCGAAACTGAACCAAAAACCATTACAGAAAAAATATCCAAGAATTCTATTTTTGATATTGGAAATGTATTAACGCCGGATTTTATTAATGGTCTCGATACAGATGAAGAAAAAGAAGCTGCAAATCAAATAAACAGGAGAACAGATTTCAAGGTTTTGCGAACAAACTATATTCCTCAGATTAAATAGGAAAACTAAATTAGAATAGTTTTTTGGTTATTTAGATTTTCAAATTAACATGTTTTATAACAAAGTACTTATAAATCCGCTGTAAAACATAAATCCTGATTACAAATACATGTATTTTTACGAAAATTTATAACTATTTGTAATATGGAAATGCCAAAACAAAGAATGATTCTTACAATTAATCCGGGATCAACCTCCACTAAAGTAGCAGTTTACAGATGCAATGAGCTAATTTTCCTTAAAAATATTAAGCACAGCAGTGAAGAATTAAACCAGTTTGAAGGAATTATTGAGCAGTACGAATTCAGAAGAAACCTTCTAATAAGAGAGTTAGAATATGCTAATATTGATATTCAGCAGATTGATGCAATTGTAGCAAGAGGCGGTTTAGTAAAGCCAATTCCTTCAGGGGTTTATAAGGTGAATGAAAAAATGTTAGAAGATTTGAGAAGCGGAGTTCAGGGACAGCATGCTTCAAATTTGGGTGGAATAATTGCCTACGATATTGCGCTTTTGGTAAAGAATGCAGAGGCGTATATTGCAGACCCTGTTGTAGTTGATGAATTAGATGATATTGCCAGAATTACCGGTCATCCAAATTTTGAAAAGAATTCAATTTTCCATGCTTTGAATCAAAAAGCTATTGCCAGAACTCATGCACGAGCAATTGGAAAAAAATATGATGAATTAAATCTTATAGTTTGTCATTTAGGTGGTGGAATTAGTGTAGGAGCTCATAAAAATGGTAAGGTAATTGATGTAAATCAGGCTCTTGATGGCGACGGTCCTTTTAGTCCTGAACGTTCCGGCAGTTTGCCTGTTGGTAAGCTTGTTGATCTATGTTTTAGTGGACAATATACAAAGAAACAGGTTAAGAAAATGGTTGTTGGAGAGGGTGGATTTGTTGCTTATTTGGGTACAAATTCAGCTTTTGATGTTGAACAAAGATCTCATGCAGGAGATGAAGAAGCTCAGAAAATTCAGGAAGCTATGGCATATCAGGTTTCTAAGGAAATAGGTGCGATGGGTGCAGTTTTAGAAGGTAAGGTTGATGCCATTTTGTTAACAGGTGGAATTGCATATAACACTAACTTTGTAGAATTAATTAGAAAGAGAGTTGAACACTTGGGGCCAGTTGGTGTTTATCCGGGAGAGGATGAAATGAAAGCTTTGGCGCAAAATGGTATTATGGTATTAAGAGGGGAATTAGAGACTTTGGAATATTTATAGTTTTTTATTTTCCGCCACAATTAAGCTGAATTAAATCCGACGCCTCCATTTGTTTCAATCTTAAGGCTTTTTCAAGGTCTTTACATGCATTATCATAATCTCTTAGTTCAAGTTTAATTTTGCCGCTTAATAAATATGATTCTCCCGATTCAGGAAACAAATCAAGAGACATACTAATATCTTTTGCTGCTAAGGAGTATGATTTCATATTGTATAGCACTTTAGCTCTTTGTAATAAGGATTTATGATTGTTATTGTTTATAGCAATGGCTGAATTTGCTGATTTAAGTGCTTCCTGAAGATTTCCGGATTCATTAAATGCAATACTTGAAAAATACCAGGCTTCCTCATTAAACTTGTTAATACTTAAGTAATAAACAAAATC
>JAFGXD010000160.1 GCA_016936815.1 Bacteroidales bacterium | reverse complement strand
CATTTCTCAAGCTCTCGCCTCGGATAAAATTTATCCCTCTAGGGATTACACATTTCTCAAGCTCTCGCCTCGGATAAAATTTATCCCTCTAGGGATTATACATTTCTCAAGCTCTCGCCTTGGATAAACTTATCCCGTTAGGGATTACACATTTCTAAAAGATGTACCTAATAGAAACAGCCCCTTCATCGCCTCCAAAACCAGAATATCCAACAAGGTGGAAAGCCGGTTTCCAATCTATGCTGATGTTAATTGGAGCCTCCTCAAAATTGTATTCAATACCAAGAATTCCATCAATACCAATAACCATATAATCATCGTTATCGTCGTACCAATCGGTATTATTCCAAAATCCAAGGTGTGCACCAAAACCCCAATACCAGTTTAGCCTATCAACATCGAAAGCCGGTTTGTGAAACTCAACAAGTCCTGTTAGTGAAAAACCATGCCAACGAGAGGCAATAATTCCTTCAAAAGCGGTTGAACTACTGGTAAAATGCTTTATAGTTAACCCTGTGGCAAAACCACCGCGTAATCCAACTCCTGTGTTATAATCCTGAGCTTTTACTCCGGAAAACATTAATCCGGCAAACAAAACGATAAATATTACTTTTTTCATAAACTTTAATTTTTAATGTTTAATGTTTAATGTGCAAAAGTAATTATCAATAAAATATCTGCATCAATAAAACAAAAGAAGTTATCAAGAAAAAACTGTTGGTATTAAAACGGCCAAAAGTTATTATCGTTCCAAACTTTTTCTTTTAATTGTTGGTCTAGTTCGTGAAGTATCTGATGATGCCCCATTTCCCATTCGGCAAGCCATTTGTAGAATTTCTTTTCTTCGGGGTCGGTGGCAGATTCTGCTCTTTGCGAATATACTTTTACTGCTCTTGTTTCAAAATCTATTGCTGCAGCAATTGCAGAAGCCTCGAAACTTGCAGCCGAAATTTTGTCTTTCATTTTTGCTGAAAGAATTTCCTCAGCCGCATTTTCCTCTTCTTTAGGTAAATCACGTTTTTTAAATTCTTTAGTCTCCACATAATGAGCAAATTGTTCTGTTAAAAAGGCAATATGGTCGTCTTCTTCCTTAGCCATAAGCATAAAAAATTGCTTTACATCTTCGTCTTGTGCCTGATTTGCAACGGAGGTGTAAAAAGCTTTTCCTCTGCGTTCCAAAAGAATCGCAGTTTTTAGTATTTCCAGTGTATTTGAATTTTCCATTTTAAAATTGTTTAAGGTTTATTCTGCAAATATAATACATTTTTTTATACAAGTAAAGAAATACTTGAATGCTTTTAATTTTTTATCTCATCTCCCCTTCGCAATTTCGCATTTTCGTCCAATCTTAAAATTGGTTGTTAGCTGTTGGCTATTAACAATTAGCTTTTATCTGTGGTTTTATTTGCTTTAATTTTTGCCAACTGGCATTTTCTCTCTTCCTCGCATTTGGCACAGGTAATACCTAACTTTCGCATATTGGGATTATGACCAACGGAGGTGTTGGGGAATTTTCCGTTCTTCTTTACAATCATGCTAATGCCAAGAAAAACAACGGCTATAACAAGTAAAACGACGGTAATTATAAAAACTTCTAAAAACATTTTTTTTAATTTTTACAAATATAGGGTTTTGTATAGCCAATTACATATTTTTCTAAGCAGAATCTCCAACCTTAACAACATAAATCTGTCCCGATTCAAATCTAAGTACTTTTACTTTTTCTCCTTTTTCAATGTATCCAACTTCTGATTTGGCATCGTAAATTTCATCATTTATAATTACTTTTCCCGATGGGCGTAACATTGTTGAACAAACTCCTTCTTTGCCAATCATTTCTTTTATAGTATTGTCAATTCCTATATAACCCTTATCTCTATCCTGAGTTTTGTTTAAAACCAGATGATTAAGTGCGGGCGATGTTATTAGTTTGCTGCCCAAATATATTGATGCAACTAAGGATATAAACATCGACACCGAGACTATTAAAAAAGCTCTGGAAATACTGTTTGCTGCTCCGGTTCCAAAATCGAATCCCACATTATCAACCATGCTTAGTGTTAATCCTGTAACCGCCAATATTATCCCTGATACTCCTGCAACTCCGAAGCCGGGAATGGCAAATATTTCAAGTATTATTAGTCCAATTCCAACAATAAAAAGTAATATTTCCCAGTTTGCAGCAGCTCCTTCAATATATAATGGGGCAAAATACAGCAAACATGCAATAATTGCTGCAACTAAAGGAAATCCTACTCCGGGAGTTTGCAATTCGAAATATATTCCTGCCATTATTACCATTATTAAAATGCCTTGAAGTATTGGATTTGTAAGAAAACCATAAACTTTATCTACTGCACTTACTTTGTATTCAATAATTTCATGATTAACAAATCCCGATTTTGCTATAACTTCTTCAATTGTTTCGGCTTTTCCTTCGCAATAGCCATAAAAAATTGCTTCATCCAAACTAAGCGACAATACTTTTCCGGTATCTGAAACTCCTTCAATATATATGTCCTTATCTACCATTGCCATTGCCAGCATTGGGTCGCGTCTCCATTTTTGAATGGTGTCGCCGTTTTCAACCACGGTAATTTTTCCATGCGATTCGGCTGTGGCGCGCATTTTAGTACGCATAAACGATTGGTATTTATCGGGTACAGGTGCGCCTGATTGATCTACAACAGTTGCAGCTCCAATGCTTCCGCCGGTAGACATATATATACTGTCGCATGAAATTGCTATTAATGCTCCGGCCGATGTTGCATTATTGTCTATGAAAACATAAACGGGTATGGGGCAATTTAAAATTGTATTTCTTATCGAATCGGCTGCGTCAACTCTTCCTCCGTAGGTGTTCATGTGAATTACAACTAAATCGGCTTTCATGTCTATTGCTTCCTTAAACGCTTTTTTAGTTTGACGTTCCAATCCAACGTCAATTTCCTGTTTCATATTAAACAAATAGACTTTTTTCTTTTCTTGTGCATTTACACTTAGTATTATAAAAGCGGCAATTATTGTAATAATGTATTTCATCGTTTTCCTTATTTATATTAAAAACCCCGAACTAGCCGGGGTTTTGATTTTAGTTTCTATCCAATACCAAATGCTTAATTAGAGTAGGTGTTTCATCTTCACCTTTTGGTAATTTGAATTTTATTTCAACAGGTTTGTAACCGGATTGATCAACTTTTACTTCATACCTTCTGTCGGCAGGCAGAGTAATAAAATATGCTCCGTTTTCGTCGCTTGTAATAACTTTGGTTTTGTTATTCGACATATCGGTAATATTAATAGTAGCTTTTAAGGGTTCTGAAGTTTTTGAATCCACAATTGTTCCTCTAAGAATTGCCATTGGCGGACCAGTAACAATATCTTTAATTTCTTGTGAAACAACATCGGAACCGCTAAAATATTTCTGCATGTCGATTTCGTAAATATCGTATTTTCCTTTTCCACCATCTCTTGAACTTGCCAAATACGCAGTTTTTCTGTCGGTTGTAAAAATAAAATGAACTTCTTCTTGTGTTGTATTTATTGGATAACCCAAATTGACAGGAGTAGACCATCTTCCATTTTCAAAAACCGTCATAAAAATATCGTGACCTCCCATGGTATTATGTCCATTTGAACTGAAAAATAAGGTCTTACCATCTGAATGAATAAAAACTCCTATTTCATCGTTTTCGGTATTAATTATTGGGCCAATGTTTTCAGGTCGTCCCCAAGAACCATCTTCCAATCGTCTTACCCAGTAAATATCGCCGTTTCCGTAACCGCCTTTTTCACGCTCGCTAACAAAAAACATTGTATTTCCATCTGAAGTTATACAGGCTGAACTTTCAAAATACGTGGTGTTAATAGCTTTATTTTCAGGTTCAAAGGCTTTTGGTTTTGACCATTTGTCGCCGGATTTTTTTGAGAAATAAATGTCTCCTGATTTTGTTTCTCCTAGTATGTTTTTATATAGGTAAATTGTATTTCCATCGGGAGAAATACTCATGTTTGCATCATGTCCTTCGGTGTTAATTGGTTCTCCAAAATTAACTGCAGTATTCCATGTTTTTGTTTCGCTATTCCATGTTGAATAATAAACATCATCAAAATATTCCTCAACATTATAATCTACCTTACCTCCTGTGGTTGAAGGGTTTCTTGAGGTAAAAATAAGAGTTTTTCCATCGGCTGTAAGACTAGGATTAGCATCTGTATATTCGGAATTAATTTCTTTCAAATTTCGCATTTCAACATTTACAGGTTTTTCCATCATTTCTTTGGCAGTATGGCACTGACGAAGCAGAACGTTTACAAAATGAGTTTCGTTTTGTTTTGGCTTTAGTGAAGCTTTGTAATTATAGTAGGCATCAATAGCTTTATCCAAATTATTGTTGTACTGATGAACCTTGCCAAGGTAGAAATGTATGTCTTTATTAGTTACATCTGTTGCTGCCGCTTTTTCGAGGTGAATAAGTGCAGTATCCATCTTTCTTACTTCCATAAAACTTCTTCCCATACGGTAATTCAACATTCCATCTTCCGGATTTGACCTGTATAAATCCCTGTAAATGCGCAAAGCTCCATAATAATCTTCATCATTATATTTAAGCCATGCTTGAGCCATTTTCATTTTATATGGTTCTTTTTCTTTTCCGGCATCGTCTTCCTGTGAAAGTGCACTAAGCCCTGATACCAGGAAAAACCCTAGAAAAACTACGATACTAACTTTACTTAATTGCTTCATCTTGGTTAAAGTATTGATTTATTAGAATGTGGCTAAAATAGATATAATATTGAATATTTACAATGCATTATTACAATCTTTTTTAACATGATGTTAAAATACGGGTTTATGCTGAATTTCCAACATACGAAAAAACTCTGATATCGCTATTTTTTTTTCTTCATTAATATTGTATTGTATGTTGTTTTTCAAATAATTAGCCATCGTTTCTTTTGAAATGGCTCCGGTTGGTTTTGTTTCAACAATTTTGTCAACATTTTCTATACTTTTTCGAAAAATTGTATTAAAATCTTCAAGAATTTCCTTAGAAAGTTCTTTTGTGCTAACCCAAACAGCAAAAACAAATGGAAGTCCGGTAAATTTTTTCCATTCATTACCTAAGTCGTAAACAAATTTGTGTTGATTGGTTTTTTCAAAACATCTGTCACCAATAATTAACCCTGCCGTTTTAGCCTTAATGTCATTTTCAAATCCTGGATAACTTTCAAGCCATTCAAAATTAATATCCCAAAAGTTTTTAGCTAATAATTTAATAAGTAAGACTGAAGTCCGACTCTGATAATCTAAATATATTCTATCTATCTCATTTAATGGAACATCGGAAAAAAGGTTGACGGTTGCAACTTCACCATCGCAAGAAATACAATAATCGGTAATAATTTTATAATTTGGCAAATCCGGTAAAGCAGCCACCGGTATTAATCCAATATCAGCCTCACTATTTGTAAGTTTTCTGGCACACTCTGCCGGAAAGTCTTTGGTAATAATTGATTTATCTTTCAGAAAATCAGCATTTTCTAAAGCATAATCAAACGGTAGAGTGTTTAGATACGATATTTGAGATAATCTTATTTTCATTGGTTCTGCAAATGTACAAAAAATCGGGTTTTGACTATTATTTGTTATTCGGTTTTTCAACACTTGCACACATACAGTATTTTTCTAACTTTGCACACTTAATATCATTATTATGTCGGATTTGAATACCCTTACGGCTGTATCTCCTGTTGATGGCAGATACAGAGATAAAACGGACTGTTTAGCTCCTTACTTTTCGGAGTTCGGACTTATTAAGTATCGTGTTCATGTTGAAGTTGAATATTTTATTGCGCTCTGTAAAATGTCTTTGCCCGGCCTGGGTAAAATTAGCAAAGAACAGATTTCAGGTTTAAGAAAATTGGTTTCAGATTTTAGTATTGCAGATGCTGAAAAGATAAAAGAATTCGAAAAGACTACAAATCATGATGTTAAGGCAGTTGAGTATTTCTTAAAGGAAAAGTTCATTGGACTTAATTTAAAAGATTATTCTGAATTTGTTCATTTCGGATTAACTTCTCAAGACATTAACAACACAGCAGTGCCTCTGTCTCTTAAGGATGCAGTTTCTAAGGAGTTTTTTCCTCTTTTCGACAAGCTGATAGTAAAACTTTCGGCTCTAGCTGATGATTGGGCAGATGTGGCTATGTTGGCTAGAACACACGGGCAACCTGCTTCTCCAACCCGTTTGGGTAAAGAAATTATGGTTTTTGTTGAAAGACTTCAAAAACAATACGGAATGCTTCAACTTGTTCCTTATTCAGCAAAATTTGGTGGAGCAACAGGAAATTTTAATGCTCATGTTGTGGCTTATCCTGAAACTGATTGGGTACAATTTGCCGATACTTTTGTAAATCATGTTCTGGGACTTGAACGTTCTAAAACTACTACACAAATTGAGCATTACGACAATCTTGCTGGTTTTTGCGACGGAATGAAGCGAATAAATAATATTCTAATTGATCTTTCCAGAGATATATGGACTTATGTTTCAATAGAATATTTTAAACAGAAAATTGTTAAGAATGAAGTTGGCTCAAGCGCTATGCCACATAAGGTAAATCCTATTGATTTCGAAAATGCAGAAGGAAATTTGGGTATGGCAAATGCAATTTACGAACATCTGGCTGCAAAGCTGCCAATAAGCCGAATGCAAAGAGACTTAACAGATTCTACCGTTCTAAGAAACATTGGTATGCCATTGGCTCATAGCATAATCGCAATAAAATCAATTGTTAAGGGTTTAGATAAACTAATAATAAACAAAGCAGTAATCGATAGCGATTTAAGCAAGAATTGGCTTGTTGTTTCTGAAGGAATTCAGACCATTCTTAGAAGAGAAGGATATCCAAAACCCTATGAAACTTTAAAAGAATTAACTAGAACTACAGCAATTATTGACGAAAATGCAATAAAAGATTTTATTATGCAGTTAGATATTTCCGAAGAAGTTAAAAAGGAGCTTCTTGCCATTAACCCGTTTAATTATACAGGAATTTATTAATAATGAGAGATATAGGAAAAGTTTTAAGGTATCTGATTCCCTATTGGCCAAAAGCGTTATTGAATATTTTTCTTATTATTCTTTCTTCGTTTTTCAGTCTTTTTACAGTAATGCTGTTTATGCCATTTCTCGATGTACTTTTCGATAGCGAAGCTGTTTACTCCATGCCTCAAAATTTCGAATATTCTATGTCTTATTTTAAGGAATATGGTTACTACATAATTTTCAATTTAAAGCAATCCGAAGGTGCTGCAACAGCTCTTTTTTATCTTTGTTTGGTTATTATTTCCATGTCGCTTTTAAGAAATGTAACAAGGTACATGTCTCTGCACATAATGGCTGCTCTTAGAAATAATGTTGTTCGCGATATTAGAGATAAGCTGTTTAAAGCAACAACTGCTCTTCCTCTTTCATTTTTTTCAGAAGAAAAGAAGGGTGATATAATGTCGAGAATGAGTCAGGATGTTCAGGAAATTCAAAATTCAATAATGAGTTCTCTTGAAATGATTTTTCAAAGCCCTATTGAACTTGTGCTTTATCTTACGGCTTTGTTTATGATGAGTACCAACCTAACGTTTTTTGTTTTTCTTATGCTGCCTATTGCTATTTTTGTTATTGGTAGAATTGGAAGAACTTTAAAAAAACAATCGAGGGTAGGCCAGAGTAGGGCAGGAGGATTGCTTGCATTTATTGAAGAGGCTTTATATGGTTTAAGAATTATTAAGGCCTTTAATGCTGAAAAGCGTGTAAATGAAAATTTTGAGAGAGAAAATCAAAAGTATACCGACATAATGGTTAAGGTGCAGAGGAAACGCTCTCTTGCCAATCCGTTAACCGAATTTTTGGGAACAATAATTATGGTTGTAATAATGTGGTACGGAGGAAGTCTTGTCTTAAGTGGAGAAGCAGGTTTGTCGTCGTCGGGTTTTATTGTTTATTTAATGACTTATTATTTCGTAATTACTCCTGCAAAATCTTTTTCTACAGCTTATTACAGTGTTCAGAAGGGAGTTGCTTCAATTGAAAGAATTAATGTTCTTTTTAATGCCGATATAAAGATTAGGGAAAAAGAAAATGCTAAGCCGCTTAAAGAATTTGAGGACAAGATTGTTTTCGAGGATGTCGATTTTAAATATCAGGTTGAAGGTGTACTAAAGGGAGTAAATGTTGAAATTAAAAAAGGTCAAACAGTTGCTTTAGTTGGACAATCTGGTTCAGGAAAATCTACCTTAGTAGACTTAATTCCTCGTTTCCACGATGTTACGGGGGGGAGAATATTGATTGACGGTGTGCCTGTTGAAGATTTGAGAATATCTGATTTGCGCGCCAATATTGGATTTGTTAATCAGGAACCAATTCTTTTTAACGATTCCTTCATTAACAATATAGCTTTTGGAGAAAAAAAACCGGACTTGCAAAAAGTAAAAATGGCTGCCAAAGTCGCAAATGCCCACGATTTTATTATTGGAACTCCCGAAGGATATGATACAAACATTGGCGACAGAGGAGGGAAATTATCGGGAGGTCAGCGACAAAGAATTAGCATTGCCAGAGCTGTTTACAAAAATCCTCCAATTCTTATTTTAGATG
>JAFGXD010000159.1 GCA_016936815.1 Bacteroidales bacterium | reverse complement strand
GTTTGCAAGTCCGTAACATAAGGCATTGCTAGAACTTGAAATATTGGCTGTTGGTCCGTCTAAATCGTTAATAATTACAGTAGCAGATATTTGACAGTTGTTTGCATCTGTAATTGTACAAGTATATGTTCCTGAGGCTAATGCTGAAACAGAAGCTGTATTTGCTCCATTTGACCATAAATATGAATATGACGCTGTTCCGCCACTAACTGAAAGAGAAGCAGAACCATCAGAATTTCCACAACTAGCATCGTTAGTTGTTGAATTGTAAGTAATTTGCGTTGGTTGCGAAATTGTAACAGTTTCAGAATCAGAACATCCGTTATTATCGGTTACAACTACGGAATAAGTTCCTGCTGCAAGGTTTGTTTCAGTTGCTGAATTTCCACCCGACGACCAAAGGTAGGAGTAAGGAGCTGTTCCTCCGCTTACCGTAACACTTGCCGAACCTGTTGAAGCTCCGTAACATAAAGCAGATGATGAATTTGAAGATAAAGCTAATGCCGTTGGTTGGGAAATTGAAACGGAATTTGTTACACTTGTGCTTCCATCGGAAATTGTAACAGTATGAGTTCCTGAACAAAGAGCAGTAGCAGTTGCTGTGGTTTCAGAATTATCCCATAAAAATGTGTAAGTTCCTGAACCTCCTGTTGGCGTAGCAGTAGCAGAGCCATTGCACAATCCTGAGCATGTTGCATTGCTAATCAAAGCAGTTGAAGAAGAAAGTGGAACAGAGCCAACCTCAACATCAATGCAATCTGTAGATTGGCATCCATTATTATCGGTTACTGTAACGCAGTAAGTACCTTGGGCAAGACCTGAAATAGAAGAAATAGTTGCTCCATTAGACCAATTAAAAAGGAATGGAGCTGTTCCAATAGCATTTACAGAAGCCGAACCATTGTTTGCTCCGGGAGTACTTTCCGGTGTAGAACTCATCGTGAGTGTAGCACCGTTGCTAATTGTAGCAGTAACAGGAGTTCTTGCAGATGAGCAAGTTTCCCCCGGAATAGTTATTTCCCAATCGTAAAAATAGTAATAAAACTGAAGAGGATTGGTTGTGTTGGCATTTGTAATACTAACTACTCCGGCAACTTCATAAGGATAATTTAATACAGCTTCCACATTGTTTCTCCAATGGTTGTTTGTTGAGGTTAAAACAAGTCTCATATCAGTGCCAATTGGAACATCAAAATTCAAATCAACCCTGCTAATACCTGCAGGATGTGTAACACTGGCAGTTTGAATGTCTCCGCCGGAACTGTTTCTTAAGGCAATTGTTGATGTTCCTGCAGTTTCAGCATTTATTTCAACAGAAGTGAGATTGAATTCTGCAAAAGCGTCGAAAACAATATAATATACACCTCCGGCATTGTGATATCCTCCGCTTGCATTGCTTGAAGTTTCTCCAACATTATAGGATAATGCTGCAGTGCCTGTTACATCTTCGGCGTAATAGGTTGTTGTACTTGAAATAGAAGGAGTTGTAAAAGAATTTCCTGTGCCCAACAAAGTTCCTCCGGTTTCAGAATCGTACCAATTTATTGTTCCTGAACCAAATGAGCTAATTGTTACTGTGCCGGTGCCGCATCTGTAATTATCATTTGAACTCGGGGCTGTTGGTAAATCTACAACAATATAGCTTGTTTTTGTTTCTGTATCGGTTCCTAATCCTGCGCAATTTGTAACGGTAAGG
Organism: Bacteroidales bacterium; assembly: GCA_016936815.1. Taxonomy (GTDB): domain Bacteria; phylum Bacteroidota; class Bacteroidia; order Bacteroidales; family GWF2-38-335; genus GWF2-38-335. The sequence continues at coordinate 7,566 of JAFGXD010000159.1, read as the reverse complement.
CTAACTGTATATGTTCCGTCTGCTGTATATGTGTGAGTAGGATTTTCTTCTGTTGAGGTGTTTCCATCACCAAAGTTCCATGACCATGTATCTACACCTGATGCGCTGCTTGTAAAATTAATTAGGCCTGTACAGGTTGTAACTTCATCTGCAGCAAAATCTGCAACCGGTGCAGCAGGAGCAAGGCTGACATTTAGAACTGTTGTTGAATAGTTTGAAGCTGAAACATTTGTAAATGTTTGAGATACGTATCCGGGTGCTGAAAAAACAAGGGTGTATGTTCCTGCCAGAATTGGTCTGTAATAATCTCCAAGCGGCATTTCGCTGTATTGGTCAGAATTGTCTTTGTCGTGGCCGGTAATAAAAATATTTGCAACCATGGGCTGACCTGTACAAGCATCGGTAACAATTCCTCTAATGCCGTATTGTACTTGTTTCATATAATCTAGCATAGCTTGATGATTATAGTTCCAATGTGGAATTAACTCACTTGCAGGAATTGTCTTTGTATCCGAAACTTCAAGAGTAAATTCTCTTCCTCTACCGTAATAAGTGGTGTAATCCTGACGACTTCCAGTAACAAGATACCAGTCGGCACCGTGAGTAACACCATCTCCAAGGCCTTCAAAATAGCCGGCCGGACTGTTTGCTTGTGCACTTGATGCATATTCTTCTGAAACTAAAATCCACCAATCGTTGTCGGCATGCATATTGTCGGAACTATACCATGAGTCCCACGGGTAATTAACAAGCTCAATTCCACCATGAAAATTTGCTGACATTACAAAGTGAAGAGAGTCTATAAGTGCCATCATTTCTATGGTTTCAATCTGCCAAGCTTCTCCGTCGGGATGGTCTCCACCAACAGGATTTTTGAAATTTCTATTTAAATCTACGTTATTGGCGTTTGATCTTGTGGAACCAAAAACAGTATTGTTTCCTCCGGCATAAGTTCCGTCGGGGTTTTCAAGTGGCATTATCCAAAGTTCGGTGTTGTTTACAATACCCTGAACTTCCGAATCGCTAGAATAGTTATTTAGTAAATAGTCTATCATGTGCAATAATAGAATATAGCCGGTGGTTTCATCGCCGTGCATCGATCCGGTGTACATAAATCGAGGTTCGGCTTCACGGGTACCAACATTATCAGAAATTTCAGCAAAAATTAATCTTCTTCCATCATTTGTTGCTCCAATATCGTGAATTTTGCACAAATTTGGGAAGTTGGCTTCAAAAGTGTACATCATGCTTACAAATTCTGTGTAAGTAGGATAGGTGTCGAATTCCCAAATCCCCTTTGAAGCATCGTGCATTTCGGGATTTATTAATTCTCCGGGATGTTCTAAAACCTCGTAAGGAAATTCATATTCCAAAAATTCAGAAAAACCTCTTTGATTTGCATATGCAAATACTTCTAGCCCAACAAGATTATCTATGGAAATTTTACTTGTAAGTTCCAATAATACAGTAGGTTGGTCTACCGTAAACTTGAAATATACCTCACCTTTTCGTTGCAGATAATCATGAGCTTTGGATAATTCAGTTTGAGAAAACGACAACGTAAACATTAATGCTACAAATGTCTGGATAAGAAATAATTTTTTCATTGCCTAAGGGTTTTAGCCCGCAATTTTGCTTACCAATGGCGGGGTTAATTCTTAATAACTTGCTTAATTATTGTTGATTCTTCTGTTTTTATTTTTAGTAAATACATTCCTTTTACAAGAAAACTAATATCTCCTGTGAATGAATTTCCATTGAATTTTTCTTCAAAAACTTTTCTTCCCGAAATATCAGTTATTTCTATAATGCCAGTTTTTTCAGATTCAAAATTAATATTCATAAAACTGCTAACTGGATTTGGAAAAATAATGAAGTTTTCTGTAAGCGTATTTTCTGCTGAAAGCCCCGAAATAATTACTTCATAGCTAGTGGTATCGCTTCCACATTCGTTTTGGGCAATAAGACTAACTTCATACGTTCCGTCTGACAAATAAGTGTAATTAGGCTGAAAAGCTGTAGAAAAACCTGTTCCATCACCAAAATCCCATGAGTATGATGTTGCATTAATAGAATTATTATAGAAAGAAACATTTCCTCCCGAATTCACAAAATAGTTGAATTCTGCAATAGCCGGCTCGTTAATAACTGCAAAAACAGGTGTTCGTTCGCTAATGCAAGATTGACCAACAACTTCCCATTCGTAGAAGAAGTAGTAAAAATCTTCCGGGCCATAAATATCAGGAAGGTTACTTTTCTTTATGCTAAGAATATCTTCTAGAATATAAGGGAAGCTGGCAGCACCATTGTTATTTCTGTACATATCGGGATTAGATGAACATGTTAATTCAAGGTTTTCGCCAACAGGCAAATTAAAATTCAGGTCAACACGACTTTCACCTTCTGGAATATTTACTGTAATTTGCTGTAATACTGTTCCCGAACTGCTTTTAAGGTAAATTGTTCTGTCGGCCGTTGAGCCGGTATAAACCTTTACAGAAAGCAATGTAGCCTCCGAAAAGCAGTCGAAAACAAGACCCCACTGACTATTATTATCGTAATAACCACCGGAACCGTCGTTATTGGTTTTTCCAACATAAGCAGGAAGGGCATCGTTATGACTTTCAGCATAATAAGTAAAAGATTCGGTTAAGAATGGAGTAGTAAAAACATTACCGGTGTAAATGCTTGAACCGCCAAAGGGTTGGTCGTACCAAAATATCTCTCCAGAACCATAAGCCGAAAGCTCAAGGCTGCCACCATCGTCGCATACTACTGCTGAATTGACTTCAGTAAGTTGAGGAAGAGATACTTGAATATATGAAGTCCTTACAATTGAGTCGTCTCCGTTAATATTTTGTGCGTAAAGCGAAACAGAGTAAACACCATTTGCTGTGTAAGCATGTACAGGATTTTCTTCTGTTGAAATTGTTCCATCGCCAAAATTCCATGTATAATTGGTTGTTCCGTAAGATTCTGTAAGGTTTGTAAACTGAATAGGACCCTGACAGCTAATTATTTGCTTGTTGGCTGTGAAGTTTGTGAATGGTGGTAGAAACTCAAGATTTGCCAGTTCAACATCCTGAATGGTAGTCTGACCATTAACTGCTGTAACTTCCAAAGTTTTAGATCTGTAACCCGGACTTGAGTAAGTAACATTGTAAGTTCCCTCGCAAATTGGTCTATGGTAATCGCCATGAGGTAAGTAAGAAAAAGTATGAGAGTTGTCGAAATCGAAACCATCGATAAATACAGTTGCGGCAAGCGGTTCGTGAGTAATGGAGTCGGTAACAATTCCATGAATTCCATATTTTGCTTCAAGCATATAATTTAGCATACTTTGGTAATTGTAATTCCAGTGGTTTACAAGTTCAGATTCGTCAACTGTTTTAACATCAGAAACTTCAATAGTAAATTCTCTGCCAAATCTATCGTAAGTAAAATAATCCTGTCGGGAGCCCAAAGCCTGATACCATGCGTATCCGTTTGTTATTCCATCTTCATAACCTTCCAAATAATCTGAAGGAGCATTTGCGTGCACAACATCGGCATAAGCACGGGCAACGTATTGCCACCAAGCGTCATCGGCGTGAAATTCTGCTTTGCTGTCCCAAGGATAATTTATTACCTCTGTTCCCCCATGAAAATTTGCAGAAACATTAAAATGAACAGTATCGCTAAGACCCATCATTGCCAGAACTTCCGGTTGCCAAACCTCACCGTCGGGGTGGTCGCCGGCAACAAAATTTTGGTAATTTCGGTTTAAATCTACATTATTGCCATTATTTCTTGTAGATCCCGTTACAGTATTATCGCCACCGGCATAGGTTCCATCAGGGTTTTCAAGTGGCATAATCCAAATTTCCATTGAATTTACTAGGTTGTTTACAGTAGCATTTGTTCCATAATTATTTAGTAAATAATCAATTAGCCTTAACAAAAGAACATAGCCGGTAGTTTCATCTCCATGCATGCTTGAGGTATACATAAATTTTGGTTCGGCTTCTTTAGTATTTACATTATTCGAAATTTTTGCAATAAGTAGTTTTCTGCCGTCAACTGTAGTACCAATTTGGTAAATTTTGCAAATACCCGGGAAATCTGTTTGAAAAGAGTACATCATTGTTTCAAATTCGCTATAAGTTGGGTAAGTGTCGAAATCCCATATTCCCTTTGAACCATCGTACATCTGTGGGTTTTTTAGTCTATCTCCCGGATGTTCGTAAACTTCAAATTCAATTCCTAAACCCAAAAATTTTTGAAACTCTTTATTATTTGCATAAGCTGTAATTTTGCCATTTTCAACATTATCAATGGAAATTATATTTGTTATTTCCGCAATAGTTTCTCCATCGGGCATATTAAATTTAAAATATACTTCTCCCTTTCTATGAATTTGTTCGAAAGCTTTAATATATTGAATTTGAGCAGAAGAGTAAAAAACAAACAGCAAGGTTATTAACAGTAGTAAGGTTTTTTTCATAAGTCAAGTAAAATCGTTGTTTTATCAGGTGAATGAGTTGCTTTATTAAAAGATATCTAAAATTAGTCATTTCAATAATCAATTTCAATCATAAGACGTAAGTTTTTTATAAAAGGAGACAAATAATATACTTTTTGGTGTTTTGCGTATACAAACTTAACTAACAAATGCTGAATTTTGCTTTTCATTAATCAGTAAATTTACAAATCATTGTAATTTTGCAAAAAAAATAAATATGAAGAATATATTAATCGCTATTGGTCTTTGTTTTTCAATAAGTTTTTCTTTTAGTCAGGATATTTTTCCAAAGACCGTATATGAAGCCTCAGACTTTAAAAAATCTCACAACTATGAACAAACAATTGAGTATAGTAAGAAATTGGCGGAGGCATCGGAATTTATTGAATACAAAGTATTTGGAAAAAGTTCTTTGGGTTACGATCTACCTCTGCTAATTCTGGATAAAGACAAAGATTTTAATCCTGAATTATCTAAAAAGAAAGGAAAAGCAATAGTTCTAATAGAAGCCTCTATTCACCCCGGAGAGCCCGATGGAAAAGATGCCGGTTTTCTTTTGCTTAGAGATATGATTTTGGAAAAGAACGATATAACAATTCCTGACAATATTGTTGTACTTTTTATTCCGGTTTTAAATCCAGATGGCGATAAAAGATGGAGCGCATTCAACAGAATAAATCAAAACGGCCCTGTTGAAATGGGATTTAGAACTAACGGACAAAATCTTAACCTTAATAGAGATTTTCTAAAAGCCGACAGCCCTGAAATGAAACATTGGTTAAAACTATTTACAAATTGGCTGCCCGATTTTTTTATAGATTGCCATACAACAGATGGAGCCGATTATCAGTATTCCTTGACATACGGACTTGAAATTTACGGCAATATGGAAACCGAATTAACCAAATGGCAAAAGGAAAAATACTTGCCTTTTGTAGAGAAAAAAATGAAAGAAGCCGGACATTTAATATTTCCTTATGTAATGTTTACCCGCTGGCACGATCCGCGCTCGGGACTGAGAAGTTGGGTAGGAAGTCCCGCTCTTTCGGAAGGTTATACGGCAGTTCAGAATAGAATAGGTCTTCTAATTGAAACACACATGCTTAAGGATTATAAAACAAGAGTTGAAGCAACCTATTTTATGATTAGCAATACTTTGAATTATTTGGAGGAAAACCAAAAAGAAATTATAGAACTAAACAAGAATGCCGATGCCAAGTGCATTGATGAAACTTATAGAAAGCAGCCTTTTCCAATTGCATATAAAACAGGAGAAACTCCGAATAAAGTTGAGTTTTTGGGTAAGTCTTACAGCACAGATTCCAGTGAGTTAACCGGAGGAAATTGGTTTAGGTATTCCAACAAAAATGAGACCTTTTTATTGGACTTTTACGGAACACAAATTCCTGAAAAGTTTGTGGAAATACCTGAATATTATGTAATTCCACCTTCCTATAGTCACATAACCGAAATTCTTAAGCTTCACGGAGTAAAAGTAGATTATACAAAAGAAGAAAAGCAAGTTGAAACCGGTGTTTACAGATTTTCGAATGTTGAATTAGATATAAATTCTTTTGAAGGCCGACAGAGAGTTACAAAATTTGAAATGGAGAAAAGCGTTGAAAAGCAAGTAATACCTGCAGGTTCGGCATTAATTTCTACAAAACAAAGAACATTAATGTTAATTTTACATGCACTAGAGCCAGAAGCTCCTTCCTCGTTTTTTTCTTGGGGATTTTTTAATTCAATATTTGAACAAAAAGAATATGCAGAAACCTACGTAATGGAAAAAATGGCAAGAGAAATGATAGAGAAAGACCCTGAATTAAAGAGAGAATTTGAGGAAAAACGCAAGAATGAACCTGAATTTGTCGCAAATCAGTGGGCTCAGACAAACTGGTTTTACGAGCGAACAGTTTATAAAGACCTAAACAAGGGTTTGTATCCTATTTTCTTTTTATGAAAATAAAATCCCCACCTTCGTCACCGGCTTCTCTTATTTCGCCGTATTGGGGGACTTGAACAAGGGGACTATTATTTATAACTGCTTCTTTAAAGCTGAAAAATAGTTTTTCGGTAGTAAGGAAATCTTCTTTATTATCGGAAAGTCTTTTTAGCAAATACTCCATAAAAACGCTCTTATCCGGAACAATTTTCATAGAACCGCTTGTCATTGCTTTTCTGCTTGGAAGTTTCATTAGTTCGTTTACAGCAGCAGGTGCTTCGTTAAAAGCAGAGCGTGTTTTAAAAATACCACCGCTAAAACAAGCGTCGGCTATTAAAAGGGTGTGTTTTGCAGGAATGGCTTTAATATACGACCTAAGCTCAAGATTCGAAAACCAGTTTACGGGATTATCTTTCTGTGCGTCAACAGGAAGCCAGTATCCGGTTTGCATACTTTCGTCCCAAATTCCATGACCTGCATAAAAAATTAATAAATTATCAGCTTCTGTAACCTTGCTTTTTAAATCGAACAAAGTTTTCACAATTTCAGATTTTGATGCATTCTCAAGCAAAATAATATTTTCTTTTTCAAATGTATAGCTATTGGTTAATATGTCTTGAAGCTTTTTTGCATCTTGCATAGGCTCTTCCAGTTTGTTTATGCTTTTGTCTCTATAATCCTGCACAGCAACAAGAAGCGCATAATACTTGCCTGCCAAAAGATTGTAATTAATAGTAAGCTCAGAACTATTTTCACCATCTTCATTTGAAGCTGTAACTGTTAAAAAATTATCTCCTTTTATTAGGTTAATATCTGTTGTTAAAACAAAATCGCAGTCAGAACGAAATGCTTGAGGCTCATAAATCTGCTGAGCTACCATCTTATTATTTTGAAACAAACTAATCCTTTTAAGAGTTTTTGAAGATTTAATACAAACCTCCACTTTTATTTTTTCGTCGGTAAATTTTGTTTGCGCTTTATTTGGTGAAATCCATTCAATTTTCGGCAAGACTTTTTCTTTTGCCTTATTAGCGGTTATTTTTTTTATGGGACTTTTTCCAATAATAGTTTCTGTTTCCTGCGAAAACAATACACCGAAGCCTAATAATAAGATTATTGT
>JAFGXD010000158.1 GCA_016936815.1 Bacteroidales bacterium | reverse complement strand
AACTGTAATTTTTTTTCCATTTTTAAAGGCAACAATGAAGCAATCTGAATATTTTTCTTTAATAACTTTTTGCTGATTTACAGCTTCTTGATAGTTTTTACTCTTTTCTGAATAATACTTAAAATAACCATCTGTTTCTATTTCCCAAACATTTTCTATCCCCTTGAAATTAGTTGGTTTTGTGTTAATTTTTTTTGGTGAAGATGCAATTTGTACTGTAAAAAATAAGTCATTCTTTATTGTATCTTTCACTATTTCAATAGTTTCAACTTTATCTTTTTCAATAGGTTTTTTTGAGTCGAAATGTTTTTTGTACTTTGAAAATGCATAAAATATTGCATGGGCAATTGTGTCTTGTCCTGCCTCTGAAAGTAAATATTCCTCTTCTTCCGGATTTGAAATGAAGCCGGTTTCAATTAATACAGAAGGCATTGAGGTTCTCCATAAAACCAAAAAACCGGCCTGATTAACTCCTCTGTCAACCCTTTCCATCTTTTTAAGATTTTCTTGAATTGACATTGCAAATTTTGTAGATTGAACCAAAAATTCACTTTGCAAAATATTAAAAACAATGTAAGAACTTGGAGATTTTGGGTCAAATCCATCATATTCCTCTAAATAGTTTTCTTCCTGAAAAATAGCTGCATTCTCTTTCATAGCAACATCCAGGTTTTGCTGCGATTTATGTAATCCCATAACCCATGTATCTGTACCAACAGCATTAGTATTTTTATTAGCATTGGCATGAATGGAGATAAATAAATCGGCTTTTGCATCGTTAGCAATTTGTGCTCTCTTAAATAATTCAATAAATTCATCTTTTTCCCGTGTATAAATAACTTTAACTTCAGGCATCGACTCATTTATTAACTTCCCAAGTTTCTTTGAAATGGATAATACTACGGTCTTCTCGTAACCTTTTTTGCCAACAGCTCCGGGATCTTTTCCTCCATGCCCCGGATCTATTACAACGGTAAAAGAATTACTGTTTTGGGAAAATATTAACATGGGCATTATTAAAAAAAACATTAACAACAAAAGATTATTCCTTTTTTGTCGTTCCTTTTTATATTTTGATGAAATTAAATTCATACTCAAATCTTTTATATTTTTGTTAGCTTTGGGGCTTTAAAAACAATTATTATTTTGGTTTATCTTTTCAAAATATTTAACTACGCAAAAATAGTGCAAACATTTTTTTATTGTTTGGCTGTTTCTCCTGTTATATCAAAAAGTTATACACAAAACAAGGTTAATATTGTACGATTTTACTATGTTTTTATTGCCTTTTTCTTGGTAATAATGTTTCAAGGATGTAAAACTTCTTCCAAAATTAATAAGGTTGAAAACGATTCTATTGAAAACAATGCCGGTTTAGATTTGAAAGAAAATTCAAATCTTAATAAAAAAAATGGAACAAAAATCGGGGGAAACAATAATTCTTCGCAAATTTCATTAGATTCCATAGCTGTTTTCTCTAATGATTCTTTGCCATTATTAATTGATAGCACTAGTGTTCTTGATACTACAGCAAGTACTCTTGATAGTACTGAAGTTTTAAAGGATACTATAATGGAAAATATCCCTCCTAAAAAGACATCTTCGAATGCAATTGATAAACCAATTGATTACCATGGTTACGATTCTACCATAATGGATGTGAAGAATAAAATTATGAAACTTTACGGAGACGCCTATATTATATACGGCACTATGGAATTAAATGCCGAATATATTGAGGTTGATTTAAAAAATAGTATTCTTTATGCCTATGGTATTGAAGACAGCACTGGAAATGTTGTTGGAAAACCTCATTTTAAAGAAACAAACGAAGAGTTTACTGCCGACACCATTAAATACAATATTAAGACAAAAATTGGAAAGATAAAAAACGTAATGACCCAGCAGGGAGAAGGCTTTTTGCACATGAACGATTCCAAAAGGCTTGCTAATTCTACAGTATGTATGAAGGGTGGGAAATATACAACCTGCTCTCATGAACATCCACATTTTTATATTCATCTTACTAAAGCAAAGGTTATTCCCGATGATAAAATTGTTTCCGGAAGGGCATTTATGGTTATTGAAGATGTTCCTATTCCTTTTCCACAGCTTCCTTTCGGTTTTTTTCCAAATCACAAAAAGCAAACAAGCGGTCTGCTAATTCCTGAATACGGACAGGAACAAAACCGGGGATTCTTTCTAAGAAATGGTGGTTGGTATTTTGCCATAAACGATCATTTGGATTTAGATGTAAGAGGTGAGATTTTCACTTTGGGAAGTTGGGGACTTTCAACAGCAGGAAGGTACAAGAAAAATTATAAATTCAGTGGAAACCTTAGTGCAAATTACCGAGTTTTGTCACTGGGAGAGAAAGCTTTGGCCGAAATTCCAAGTATGTACAGCAGAACGGAAATGTACTCTATTCAATGGAAGCACCGACAAGACCCTAAAGCCAGACCAAATTCCAATTTTACAGCCAATGTAGATTACAGTTCAAGTGCTTACGATAAATATCACACTTATGGAACAAATAGATTTGCTTCAAACAAACAATCTAGCATTTCCTACAATTTGAATATTCCAAATTCACCATTTAATTTGTCGGCAAACTTAAATCATTCTCAAAATGCCAACGATAGTATTGTTTCTATGGGCTTGCCACAGGTAAACTTCAATATGTCGAGAATTTATCCTTTTAAAAGAAAAATTAAAAAATCTAAACCTGCTTTTTATGAGAAAATTGGAATTTCGTACAGCACAAATTTCAAAAACAATATTTCTGCTCGTCAGGATTCCATTTTTTCGCAACAAACTCTGGATAATATGAAAACCGGGTTTAAACATTCAGTGCCGGTAAGCAGTTCCTTTAATCTGTTTAAATACTTAACTATTAGTCCTAATGCCAATTACACCAACCGAATGTATATGAACAGGTTTGTAAAATATTGGCAGGATTCTCTTTATAATCCAACCGACTCCTCATATTACGGTCAGCTTGTTACTGCAAGGGAAAATGGTTTCTTTATGCTGCATGAATACAATTACGGAGCTAGTCTTTCAACCAAAATTTACGGAATGGTTAATTTTAAATCTGAAACTTTAAAAGCTATTCGTCACATTATTACCCCTAGTTTGTCCTACAGATTTCAACCAGATTATAGCAGAGAAATACTTTATGGAAATTACATCGACGGCAACTCCGATACAATTGAGTACTCGTATTACCAAAACTCTCTTTACGGAATGCCTTCTGTTAACAGGGCTCAATTATACACATTTTCAGTTAATAACAATTTGGAAATGAAGCTAAAGAATAAAAACGACACAAGTGCCACCGACAGAAAAGTAAAGCTAATTGAAAGTCTTTCGGCTAGTTCTTCTTATAATGCACTTGCCAAAGAGACTGATTCTCTTTTCCTTAGTCCTATTCAAATTGCTTTTAGAACAACTATTAAGTCAATAAATATTAATGCAAGCGCAACAGTTGATCCATATTGGTTCGATGAGGATTTAAACAAAGTTGTTCCGGTTTATGTAGTTGAACAAACCGGTAAACTTGGAAGATTAACCAGAGCTCAAATTTCTACAGGTTTTACCTTAAGATCCAAACCTAATTCAAAAGAAAAGGAAAAACAGGCCAAACTTCCAAATGATTATCTTAATTATTATGTAGATTTTGATATCCCATGGAGCTTGAATTTTAGCTATTCTTTTGTTTATAGTAAACCTAGAATGGAAAAAACTATTACTCAAACACTTACTGTGAATGGGGATATTAGCCTTACAAAAAAGTGGAAAATAACTGCAACATCAGGATACGATTTTGTGAAAAAGAATATTTCTTACACTACAGTAAACATTATTAGAGACTTGCATTGTTGGGAAATGAGATTTAATTGGGTGCCTTTTGGTCCTTTTAGAAGTTATAATTTCCAAATTAATGCTAAGGCAAGTATGCTTCAGGATTTAAAACTTACCAGAAGAAGAAGTTGGCACGAAAACTTCTAAAGATTTACCCAGTTTTTCAGAATAGTTAGTCCATCGGGAGTCATTATTGATTCCGGATGAAACTGCAATCCAACAATATTGTATTTATTATGAGTAATTCCCATAATTATCTTATCATCAGTATCTTCCGCAATAATTTCAAGACAATCGGGAAATAGCTTTCTGTCTATTGCCCATGAATGATACCTACCAGTTTCGAAAAATTCGGGAACATTTTCAAAAATTTGATGTTGGTAACAAACTTTGGTTCTCTTCTGCACCCCATGATGGACTTGGGGAAGATTATACAATTTAGCTCCAAAAAATAATCCTAAGGCCTGATGTCCCAAACAAATACCTAAAATGGATTTAGTCTTGTGGTAGTTTCTTATTACTGTTTGCAAAAGCTCTATATCACCGGGTAGGCCCGGGCCGGGAGAAAGAACAATTTTTGAAAATTTTTCAATCTCAGAGACTTCAATTTCATGAGGACGTTTAACAACAATCTTATTATCAATCTGCTCCAAATAATGAAACAGATTGTAGGTAAAAGAATCGTAATTATCTATTATTAATATGTTCTTTTCATTCTTCAATATCAAAAATTTTTCTTTTTTGTATTCAGTCTTAATAAAAAAAATTAATTTTGGGAAAAATAATCATTTTAAATAAAAAATATATTATACCATGAAGAAAATTATTAGTACAACAAAAGCTCCCGGAGCACTTGGACCATACAGTCAGGCAGTTGAAGCAAACGGAACATTGTACATTTCGGGAACATTACCAATTGACCCAAAAACCGGTCAGCTTTACACAGGAGATATTAAAATTGCCACAAAAATGGCCATGGAAAACATTAAGGCAATTTTGGAAGAAGCCGGATATGGATTTGAACATGTAGTAAAATACACTTGTTTATTAAAAGACTTGAATAATTTTGCCGGTTTAAACGAAGTAGTTGGTGAGTATTATTCAATAAATCCTCCGGCAAGAGCAACTTTTCAGGTAGCAAAACTTCCTTTAGATGCAGATGTTGAAATAGAAACAATAGCTGTTCGTTAGAAATTAATATCTATCGGAGGTCTCCTTCTTCCGCAAGGATTTCTGCAACTACCGCAATTGCCGTTGCAACCTCTTTGCAAGATTATTTCCTTGTCGGTTGATCCATTATAAAAGGAACCGTTGGTAGTCCAAAAGCTATAATTATTATCTTTTGTAATTGTTCTTACTTTCCAATAATATAAGGCATCTATTAGGGTTGGAACAATTATTGAGATAGAAGTGTCGCTTGTTATTTTTCTTGTAAAAGTCTTAAAATCAGCATCTGTACTTAGACGAATTTCATATTTTTCGGCCTCGGGGCATGATGACCAATAAAAAATTTTATTTTCGGAAATAAGCAAGGTTCCTTCCGCCGGAGCCAATCTTTCCGGTGTACAAACCATAAAATCAACTGAATCTTTGATTGGGGAATAATTGTTTTTAGTAAAATTGTGTGGGGGTTTTGAAAAGGCAGTTAATAGAATAATGCCAAGAATTGATAGAAATAATATTGGTTTCATTGAATGGTTGTTTGTAAAAAAAGGATTCAATAAATATGCCAAAAAAAAATGTTTCAGCAAAAAATCAATACATAGTTTTAAAATCAAACTAAAAAACTTACATTTGCGGTTTATTAAAAATAGAATTTAAAGATATGGCAAAAAGTAAAAAATCGACCCAGGAAACAAGTAAGGGGCTAGAAAACATTGAAAGTTCTTTAAGCAAAGCAGAAAGTTATATTGAAAGAAACCAAAATAAACTTCTGTATATTGTAGGAGGTATTGTGTTAATTGTTGCCATTTACCTTGGTTATCAGAAATATGTGGTAGAGCCCCATATTGAAGAATCTAAAGAAGTTCATTTTGTTGCTCAGCAATATTTTGCATCAGACTCTTTTGCTTTAGCTCTTAATGGAGATGGAACAAATTTAGGTTGGTTAGCCATAAATGAAGAATATGGTTCAACTCCTATTGGCGAATTATCAAATTACTATGTAGGCATTTGTTATTTGCAACTTGGAAATTATGAAGAAGCAATTAGTTATTTGGAGAAATTCGATACAGAAGATCCTATTTTAGGTCCTTTAGCTAAAGGAAATATTGGAAATGCCCATGCAGAACTTGGTGATTTGGATCAGGCTTTATCATTTTATTTGGAAGCCGTTAATATGAACGATAACAAATACACAACGCCAATGTTTATGCTTAAAGCTGCTTTAATTTATGAACTTCAAGGAAATAATGCTGAAGCTCTTAAACTATATGAAACAGTTTCCGGTAAATATAGTCTAACACCTTTCAGACAAACCTCCGACAAATACATGGCAAAGCTTAAGGCTGAAGTATAACAATAACACAATCCCGACAAAATCGGGATTTTTTTTACAATCAATTATGGCAACAAATTTAAAAAACCTCTCTGATTACAATAGCTCCGAAATACCTGATGCAAAAGATATGAAATTTGGTATTGTAGTAGCAAAATGGAACTACGAAATAACCGGTTCATTATTAAAAGGAGCAAAAGAAACTTTGCTAAAACATGGATGTGAAGAAAAAAATATTGTTATTAAGCACGTTCCCGGAAGTTTTGAATTAACATTGGGCGCACAATTTTTGGCCGAATATACAAATGTTGATGCAATTATTTGTCTTGGTTGTGTAATTCAAGGTGAAACCAGGCATTTCGACTTTATTTGTCATGGTGTTACACAAGGAATTACCAGTTTAAACATGACATACAACCTACCTTTCATTTTTGGTTTGCTTACAACCGATAATCAGCAACAAGCAATTGACAGAGCCGGAGGAAAACACGGAAACAAGGGTGATGAAGCTGCGGTAACAGCAATTCAGATGGTTGAAATGAAAAAATCTTTGGAAAAATAATATTTAAAGTAAAGGCAGTAATAATAAGTAATTATTAATTTTTTGGAAATTGAATTTTCTTCATAGAATAATTTTGCTCCGAAAGGTAAATCAGGCTGTTTTCTAAAGCTTCTAACATTTTATCTCCCGTTTTTTCAGAATCGTGAAAAACAATAATGGAACCTTTTCGGGTTTT
>JAFGXD010000157.1 GCA_016936815.1 Bacteroidales bacterium | reverse complement strand
TATTCCTCACTGCTGCCTCCCGTAGGAGTCTGGTCCGTGTCTCAGTACCAGTGTGGGGGATCATCCTCTCAGACCCCCTAGACATCGAAGCCTTGGTGAGCCGTTACCTCACCAACAAGCTAATGTCACGCATGCCCATCTTTAACCGCCGGAGCTTTAATTCAAAAACCAGGCGATTTCTGAATGTTATGGGGTATTAATCCGAGTTTCCCCGGGCTATTCCCCAGTTAAAGGTAGGTTGCATACGCGTTACTCACCCGTGCGCCACTCGTGTACCCCCGAAAGGGCCTTACCGTTCGACTTGCATGTGTTAAGCCTCCCGCTAGCGTTAATCCTGAGCCAGGATCAAACTCTTCATTGTAATAAAAATTGTTTGACTTAGGATTCGCAATTTCTTTCCGAAACTATTCGTTTCAGAACCTCACTTTCTTTTTTAATCTTCTTCAGTATTTTCAAAGAACTTGTTCTTATTTTTTTTGGGACTGCAAAGATAACTAACTTTTTTATTCCCGCAATTTTTTTTAGAACTTTTTTGCTTTTGTTTTAAAACTTTCTTCAAAAGCGGCTGCAAAGGTAACTACTTTGTTTTTTACTTTCCAAATATTTTGACGTTTTTTTTTATCTTTTTTTTGTTCATCCACCCAATCAACTATTTACGTCATTGTTTTTTATTTAGTAGTCAAATTTCATCAGCCTTTTTAAGAACGTTTCCCATATTTTTGGGGCTGCAAAGATAAATACTTTCATTTCAATTTTCCAAACTAATTGATACTTTTTTTTAAATTATTTTTATTCAGCCTTAAAATCAGTTACTTATAATGATAATTTAATGCATTTTGTTTTAATGTTAGTCTTTAACTTAGATAAAGTGTTGTAACAAAACGCATTAATGTTTTTTTGCATTTTAATTGTACTCCCTTCCATAAATTTATCTTATATTCGTTCTCTTTTATTATTTATAAATATGAGCGATTCGATTGTTTTAATTCCTACTTACAACGAGAAAGAGAACATTGCCAAAATGATTGATGAAGTTTTCTCTCTTGAAAAGGTGTTTCATGTTTTAATTATTGATGATAATTCTCCCGATGGTACTGCTAGTATTGTTAGGGATAAGATGAATAGTTACCAGGGTAAACTTCATATTCTTGAGAGAAAAGGTAAACTTGGACTTGGCACAGCTTACATTTCAGGCTTTAAATGGGCACTTGAAAGAAATTATGGCTATATTTTCGAAATGGATGCCGACTTTTCACATAATCCCAAAGACCTTTGTAATTTGTATAAAGCAATGAGTGAAGATAAGGCCGATATGGCTATTGGCTCGCGCTACATTTCAGGCGTTAATGTTGTTAACTGGCCTATGGGGCGAGTTCTAATGTCATATTTTGCTTCGGCTTACGTTAGATTTGTTACCGGAATGAAAATTAGAGACACTACTGCAGGTTTTGTTTGCTATGCAAGAAAGGTGTTGGAAACTATTAATCTTGATGAAATAAAACTTAAAGGCTATGCTTTTCAAATTGAAATGAAATTTACAACTTGGAAACTTGGCTTTAATATTGTTGAAATTCCAATTATTTTTACTGACAGAAAAGAAGGTGCTTCCAAAATGAGTGGAGGAATTTTTAATGAAGCTGTTTGGGGGGTAATTAAGATGAAAATAAGAAGTTGGTTTAAAAAATACAGACGTTAATTAATATTACACCTTATTATATATATGACTAAATACGACTATATTATTAATAATGCTACTATAATAAATGAAGGTGCACGGTTTACAGGATCGGTATTTATTAAAAATGGTATTATTGAGAGAGTCTCTGAAAGTCCGGGATACCAAGCCGATAATATTATTGATGGTAATGGTCTCTTACTTGTACCCGGAATTATTGATGATCAGGTACATTTTAGAGAACCTGGATTAACTCACAAAGGTGACATTCACTCTGAATCGACCGCTGCTGTTGCAGGCGGAATTACTTCCTTTATGGAAATGCCAAATACTGTTCCGCAAACAACATCTAACGCACAATTAATTGAAAAACAAAATATTGCAGCAAAAAAATCATTAGCAAACTATTCATTCTACTTAGGAGCAACAAATGACAATCTTAATGAAATTGAAGCAGTTGATACTAAGACTACTTGTGGAATAAAAGTTTTTATGGGATCATCGACAGGCAATATGCTGGTTGATGATAAGAAAATTCTGTCTGACATTTTTAGATTGTCGCCTATTATTATCACTACCCACTGTGAGGATGACAGAATAATAAGAGCTAATCTGGAAAAATACAAAACTCTTTTCCCAAACGGAATTCCTTTTTCTGCCCATTCTTCTATTAGAAACGATGAAGCTTGTTATGCCAGTAGTTCCATGGCAGTTGAATTAGCTGAAAAATACAATACAAAACTTCATATTCTCCATATCTCCTCTAAAAAAGAACTTAGTTTATTCAAGAATACTGAAATAAGTAACAAAAAAATAAGTTCTGAAGTTTGCATTCATCATCTTTGGTTTAATAGTAACCATTACGAGCAAAAAGGTTCATTAATAAAATGGAATCCTTCGGTAAAATCATCAGAAAACCAAGAAGCTCTTATAGATGCTGTTAACAATGGATTTATTGATGTAATTGCTACAGATCATGCGCCCCATACTTTGTTAGAAAAAAATCAGGATTACGAAAAATCACCATCAGGCGGTCCAATGGTGCAACATTCGCTTATTTGTATGCTTGAAATGCATAAAATGGGCAGAATATCTCTTGAAACTATTGTGGAAAAAATGTGTCATTCTCCGGCAAAATTATTTAATATTGATAAAAGAGGTTTTATTAAAAAAGGTTATTGGGCCGATTTGGTTCTTGTTGATCCAAAAAGTTTGTGGACTGTTTCTAAAGATAATATTTTATACAAATGTGGATGGTCTCCACTTGAAGGTTGTACTTTTAATTTTAAAATTCTTTATACCTTTGTTAATGGGTATCCGGTTTACAACAAAGGAGAAATTGATAGAAACTTCCGTGGTAAGGCGCTAATTTTTAATCGTTAAGACTTTATGGCTATTTTTTCATTTCCCGAAATAAAAAACAATGCAATAATTGAAATAGGAAAGCATTTGATGCTAACTGCACAAACTGCTCCAAAAGGAAGAGGAGTAGATTTGCTTGAAATACTTTTAATTACCGGCGACGATATTATTAAACTATCTGATGAAATGAAACTGATTTCAATAGAAAAGTCTGTGGAATTTTTCAGAAGAGATGCTGAAAATATTTTGAAAGCCGCTGCAATAATGATTATTAGTTCCCCGGTTAAATCATTAGGATTGAAATATTGCGGCATGTGTGGATTCGAAAATTGTGCCGCCAAAGAAAAATTTCCAGAAACTCCCTGCGTTTTTAATACTATTGATTTAGGAATAGCCATTTCTTCTGTTGTAGCTAAGGCCGGTGCTTTAGGAATTGACAACAGAATAATGTACACAATTGGTATGGCTGCAAAAAAAATGAAAATTTGTAAACCGGAACAATCCATAATTCTAGGTATTCCACTTTCTGCTGAGGCAAAGAATCCATTTTTCGACAGACATTAGAAATTTTCAAAAAAAAAATGAAGAAAAAAATTCTATTTATTGACTCTACCGAAGAAATTTTGCCCGAAATGCTAACAAAAGCAGGGTTTGAATGCATTTTTGAGCTCAATACACCTGAGAAAGAATTAATTAAGCTGATTCCCGATTTTACAGGAATTATTATTAGAAGTAGAATTCAACTTAATAGCGATATTCTTTCAACAGCAAAAGAACTAAAATTTATTGGCAGAGTTGGTGCAGGAATGGAAAGTATTGACCTGGATTATGCTAATAAAAATAATATTGCCTGTTTTAATTCTCCGGAAGGAAACAGAGATGCAGTTGGCGAACACGCTGTAGGTATGTTACTTTGTTTGTTCAACAATATATGCAAAGCAAATTCAGAAATTAAAAAAGGTGAATGGAACAGAGAGAAGAACAGAGGTATTGAAATTAAAGGTAAAACAATAGGTATTATTGGATTTGGAAACATGGGAAGCAGTTTTGCTAAAAAAATTAGTGGATTTGATACAAAAATAATTGCATACGATAAATATAAAACCGGATTTGGAAATTCATATGTTGACGAAGTTAATATTGCAACTTTACTGGAAAAGACGGAAATTCTAAGTCTCCATGTACCACTAACAACGGAAACAAATTATATGGTTGACGATACATTTATTAAGAAATTTAATAAACAAATAACTATAATAAATACTTCCAGAGGCAAAGTAGTAAAGACTTCAGATTTGGTAAAGAATATAAAGCTTGGAAAGGTTTTGGGGGCTTGTTTAGACGTTTTGGAATACGAAAACATCTCTTTTGAAAAGATTAATACCAACGATGTTGAGAATTTTGATTTTTTAAAAAATTCTGACAGGGTTATTCTTAGTCCTCATATTGCGGGCTGGACTTTTGAATCAAAAACAAAACTTGCTAAGGTTCTAGCAGAAAAAATTATTTTCTATTCAAAAAACAAAAAAATTATTTAACCTCTGTTTCTTGCTCTTTATTATTTTCAACTGAAACAACAACAAACTGTTCATCTAATAGAAAATCGAAAGTTGATGTGGTTTTTGATATAAGATAAGTAAATTCAAAATCAGTTATTACTTCATTTGTGTTAATTATCTCCTTTTCTGAAATTTCATTCATAATAAAATGTATTTGTTACAACACAAAATTATTTCATTATAATACTGTTGGCATTATGCATATGTTAATTTGAATCCGGCTTATTAACAAGTTTCCAACAGATAATAAAGCATTATCTCAATTAAATTAATAATTACAAAACATACAAGTAATAATTCCAGAAAATTGAGAAATAGAATTCAACAACATTTCATCAAAAGAAAAAAAAAGTGTAAACTTGTGGAATAAATAATTCAAAATGTTGAAAAACAAAATATTTATACTAATTCTAGGTCTATTTTTATGTTTGAATTTGTTTGGTCAGCAAGTTTCATTGGCTTTTACAGGAAACAAGAATGTAGACGAACTTTTAGTAAAAGCTGAGGAAAGCAGAGATTCTTTTGAGAAAACAATAAAAATTGCAAATGAAGCCTTAAAAGTTGCTAAAAAAGAAGGTAAATACGAAGAAGCTGCGGTATTGTTATATATAGCTAACTTATACAAAGATAATTATCAATTTAAGGAAGCTGAAATGAATTTTACCAGAGCAATTAGAAATTTTGAATTGATAAAAGACAGAGAGAATGTTGCCGAATCGTGGTATGAATTAGGAGCCCTATATCAAATACAGGGTCTACATAGTAAAGGAATAGAATTCTTCAACAAAGCCGCATTAGAATTTCAAATTCAAGGAAATAAGAAAAGTGAAGCAAAAGCCTTAAATGAAATTGGTTATTCTAACTTTCAAAGAACAAATTATTCGGAAGCTCTTAAGTATTTTTTTAAATCTCAGAATATTAAAGAGGCCATTGGAGATAGTTTGGGACTTGCAACAACATTAAACAATCTTGGGTTAATTTATTTTGAAATTGGTGATTACGAAAAATCTGTAGAAGCTTATCTAAAAGCCTTTAGAATATGGGAGAAGCTTGAAGACGATTTGGCCAAAGCGAAATTGCTTAATAATATTGGATTGGTATACTCCGATTGGGGTTCTTTTGATTTTGCTAAAGATTACTTTCATAAATCTTTGGAAATAAGGCTTCAAAAAAATGACACAAAAGGTATTTCGAGTTCATATAATAATTTGGGTACAGTTTTTTTAAGGGAAAAAAATTATGAAAAAGCTCTTGAATATTACGAGAAATCGAAAAATCTTAAACAAGAGATGAACTTTCCAATGGGTTTAGCCAATTCTTACAACAATATTGGCTACACTTTTCTATTGATGGAGAAAAATGATTCGGCAATGTATTACTTCGAAAAATCGCTTGAAATAAAGATGCAAATAGGTGATTTAAAAGGAACAATAAACACATATTCAAATATTGGAAGAACCTATTTAACACTTAACAATTCTAATTTAGCCCTTTCATTTTTCAAAAAAGCTGAAAATTTAGCAGATTCTTTGGGTTTAAATAAGTATTTGATTGAAATATATTTGGGACTTTCTGACACCTACAATTCAAAAAAAAATTGCACAATGGCATTTGAGTATTTTAAGAAGTACTTTGAAAAGAAAGATGAAATATTTAGTCAATCAAGCCTAAGAATGATTAGTCAGGTTAACAGTAAATACGAACTAGAGGCTTCTGAAAAAGAAAATCAGATTTTGAAACAGAAAAACGAATTAATCGACTTGGAATTAAAAAAAGAAAAGACATTTAAAAGATTTATGGTTTTTTTGTTTATTTTGGGTGCTATAGTAGTTATTTTGATTATATATTACTACTTCAGCAAACAAAAGTCGACAAGAGAATTGAAATACAAAAATGAAGAGTTATTACATGCAAATGAAAAGCTAAAAGTTTCTGAATATCATTTACGGGAATTAAATGCCACTAAGGATAAATTCTTTTCAATTATTGCCCACGACTTAAAAAACCCATTTAGCGCCTTGCTTGGATTAACTGATTTACTTGACAGAAAAGTTAGCCGACTTGAAAAAGATGAAATAAAGAATTACACTACAAACATTTATAAATCGGCCAATAGTGTTTATGCCATTTTAGAAAATTTACTTCAATGGTCGAGGTCGCAGAGTGGCAAACTAGCATTTCACCCCGAAGAGATTGATTTGCAGAATATTATTAACACAAACATTGCCTTATTATCGCTTGGTGCTGAAAAAAAGGGTGTATTAATTGAATCCTTTGTAAAACCGGGAACTTTTGTGTGGGCCGATGAACAACTTTTAAACACAATTTTAAGAAACATAATTGGAAACGCTGTAAAATTTTCTCAATTCAATGGGAAAGTTGAGATATCCTGCAGAAACATGCAAGATTTTGTAGAAATAAGTATAAAAGATGATGGAGTAGGAATTAGCAAAAATGATCAAGAAAAGCTTTTCAGAATTGATGAAAACTTTTCTACTCAAGGAACGTCAAATGAAACGGGAACGGGTCTTGGTTTAATAATATGCAAAGAGTTTATTGAAAAGCACGGTGGCACAATTAGAATTGAAAGCGAGATTGACCGTGGAAGCAATTTTGCATTTACAATACCTGCCTTTTCGAGACCCAAAAATTTTAAATTTAGTAATGGGAAATGACGATTAATAGCTATCTTTATGATTGCTACACAGTTTGTCCGTACGTTCG
>JAFGXD010000156.1 GCA_016936815.1 Bacteroidales bacterium | reverse complement strand
GATATGGAAAATTATACTTGTCCAAAATGCAATGGCCATTTAAAGATTAATGGAAAAATAATTTTTTCAACCAAAACCATTGATAACAAAAGAGGTCTTATTTTAATGGATCCTCAAATGGGGGTTTACGATTATTTGCATCATCCTAATTTTGAATTTATTAAGGGTGAATTGGTAGATTTTTTCTGTCCTATTTGTCATGCGAATCTCATGTTTAAAGAAAAACACGAAAATCTTGCCATGGTTTTGGCTGAATATACGCCAGATAATTTTGTTGAAGTTATTTTTTCAAGAAAAGCAGGAGAGCATTGTACTTTTCTTATTAAAGGGAATCAGATAGAATCGTATGGTAAGGATTCCGGCTTGTATTTCGACACCTTAAGTTTCCTTAAATAGGATTTGTTTCAAGGAATTGTATTGCATTCCAAGCCATTAGCCCGGAGGAAAACTCCAGAACTGTTTCATCAGGATTAAAGTGAGCTGAATGCAAAGGAAAAGAATTCTCGTTTTTTGAACTTCCTCCAACTCCAATTCTGTACATTACTCCCGGAATTTTCTGAGCAAAATAGGAGAAATCCTCGGCAGTCATTCTAATATCAAGCGGCAAAACATTTTTCTTTCCCAAAAACAACTCCGATTGTTCTTTTACAAATTCCGACAAAGCTTCATTATTTTCCAAAAACGGATAGCCGTGCATTATTCTTGTCTTACATTCTCCACCCATTGTTTTGGCAATATTTGCTGCAGTTTCTTCAATCAACTTCAAAGCCTTTTTTCTCCAGACTTCATCCATAGTTCTAAAAGTTCCTTCAATTTCAACATTGTCGGGAATAATATTTGTTGCTCCGTTGGCCACAATTTTCCCAAAGGAAAGAACTGTTGGAATTGAAGCATTGGCTTTTCTGCTAACAATATGTTGCAACCCCGTAATAATGCTTGCGGAAATTAAAACAGTATCGATTAATTCGTGCGGCATTGCTGCATGACCACCTTTGCCTGTAACACTTAGGTATATTTCATCTGTTGAGGCCATGTATTTGCCAGCTCGCAGACCAATTTTTCCGGAAGCAATATCGGGCTGAACATGTTGCGCCAAAATAGCAGTGGGTTTATATTTTTCAAGAATCCCTTTTTCAATCAATGCTTTGGCTCCTCCTGGAATTTTTTCCTCGGCAGGTTGAAAAATTAAGATTATTTTTCCGGAGAAATGTTCTTTTATTTTATTTAAAATCAATGCGCTACCCAAAAGTGAGGCCGTATGAATATCGTGACCACAGGCATGCATTAAACCATTGTTTTTTGATTTAAATGGAAGATTGTTCTTTTCTTCAATTGGCAAGGCATCTATATCTGCTCTTAAGGCAATAGTTTTTCCGGCTTTTTTTCCTTCTATAACGGCTACAATTCCTGTTTCAGTAATTCTGGAGCAGTTAATATTGTACTTTTTAAGAGTATCTTCAATAAAATTACTTGTCTCATATTCCTTAAAAGACAATTCAGGATTTTGATGAATACTATGTCTGAAACCAATTATTTCATTCTTAAATTTCAGATTAAGATTTTTTATTAATAATAGATTGTCCATACTAGAAATCGAGGCTTAGAGATAAATAAAAAATGCCGTCTAATATTGTTCTTTTTTCTATACCCCAAGCCCAATCAGCCCTTATGAAATATCCCAAAAGCTTTGTTCTTACACCAAAGCCATAACCGTAAACTAAAGGGCTTAGTTCTTTGTCTATAATAATTGTAAGGTTTGGTCTTCTTATAACTTGGGTCTGGTATGCATTTTCTTTAGATTTTGGAGAATTACCATTCCATGCGGTTCCAACATCGAAAAAACCTACTATTTGTAAATTTTCAAGAAAATCGGAGTTAATTGGTCGGTTTGCAAAATATTTTATTATTGGCCATCGCAATTCACTGTTAATTAAGGCAAATTTTGTTCCGTTTCTAACATTTTGAATAAAACCTCTCATGTTTGTAGCAAGTGCCTGAAATCCATAATTATAATTTGTAGAATCAACCGGAATACTTGTGTCGAAATAGTCAATTTTTGGAGTAAGTTTTATCCAGTTATCTACGCTTCCCAGATAATAAACCAGTTTACTTGAACCACCTGAAATACTTCCTGCAAAACGATTTGCCCAAATTAAACAACGATGAATTTTAATATAATGTCGAAAATCGGCACCTGTTACCCATAAATCGGATTCGGCTTTGTTAAGTTGCTTATATGTTTCTGCAAAAAATTTAAATCTGGTTCCTATTGGTGAATTTAATCCAATTTTCCTTGTGTTATCGAAAACATATTCAGCTTTTAGTCCTGCCCATGTTTTAATAAATGAAGGTTCATTTAAAGGTACATATTCGGTGGCAAGAATAGCGGAATAATCGTAACGGAACATGGTACTTAGTCTAATTTTAGCAACTTGACTAAAAGGATAGGAGGCAATGTAATTTAGATCGTAGGAGGTAGTTTTTACAAATTTTTCTTGATACGAATTGGGGTAATTCATTCTATTTGTAAAACCTTGACGATGAAAAACAAGCTGATGATCTGTGCGTTTCTTGAGGTTTTCAATTGACACCAAATATTCGTTACTTTCTAAGTTGCCGGCAAACCTCATTCCTCCTGTTATACGGTAATCCTCAAATAAATCGTGACTGCCAATTTTAAAAAGCATATTTATTTTTGGATTAAAAAAACCAGCTCCTCCTGTAAAAGTTTGATAGGAATTATTAATAAAACTAAAATCTAATTGATTTACAAGTAAATTTGGATAAAAGGCTGTAAAGTACACCCTTTGTCTTGGAAAAATTGGATTTTCATTACCTAAGAGAGAAAAAGATGAATCTTTTTTATTTGTAATAGAAATGTTAAGGCGTTCTTTTTCAAAAATGTAATTATTAATGTCAATTGTGGTATCATTTTTAGAACTGTCCTTTTTCATTGTTTCTAATAATTCCAATTGCAATTGTAGTATTGGCAGACTATCATTTTTTAGTTTATCAAGACTGTCGAGTTTATTATATTCCATAATCTGCTTATTTCTATAAACTGTTGGAATATTTGCCTTTGTTGAAAAATTAATGTCAAGTGGTTTTTTTATGATGTAATAACGACCGTTTAATAGCATACTTTCTAGTATTTCACCATTATTTTTGTTGAAATTGTGCCCCAAAATATTTCTTTTATAGTTTGTAATAGGGGTTGGTTTAGAAAAATACCGATAATGTGTAGTTGTGTCAATGTAAGCTATTACACTATCGTAAATTGCATATTGCCTGTTAATTATACCATTTGTGTTATCTAAATATACAAAACTGCTTTTATCAAATTGAAAGGCTTGCTTTTCATTAATATTGGGGGTATTTGTAAATCTTGTTAATAAGGGATTTCTAGTTTTATAATCGTAAATAAAAATATCATGGTTTTTTTGAAAAGAGTTTTGCTTAAAATTTTTAAAACGAATTGTATCATTAATTCTGTTGCTGGAAAAAACAATTTGAGAAGAATTATTAATAAATCTTGGATTATGTTCGTCGGAAATATCTTCAGTAATTTGTTCCATGTTATTTGAAGCCAAATTAAGAACAAATAAATCGCAATAGCCATTTTTTATTCCTGAAATCAATAGCAGCTTACCATCATGTGAGTATGAAAAACTAAGAATCTTTTCCAGATTAAAAAGTTGTCTTTCTTCAATCTTACCGGTTTCTATAAAATAATAGTTTAATAATAGTTTACCTTTTTGTTCTGTTATAAAAGACAAGAAACTGCTGTTTGGATACCATTCAATTATAGGATAGGAAAAGTCGGTAATTTGTTCTAATTTATGTTCTTTTGAATATATACGTTTTTGTTTTCCGGTCTCATTATTAATTAACCATATTCGGTATTTCCCCAAAATATTTCCAGTGTATGCAGTATATTTACCGTCGGGACTTGAAACAGCATTTTGATATACATTTATTTTTCTGCCCCTAAGTTTTACAAATTCATCCGGGTTTGGTTTCTCTCTTTTCTTGTCATCTTCATAAAACATTGAATCGTAATAATTTATCCAGTCGTATGAAAGAAATTTAAGCGTTGTTCCTATTACAAAAATAAAACCGGATTCCACATTTTTGCTAATTCTTGTAAGGTAAACAATATTTGGAATAACACTTTTTCCGTATTTGGCAGCTATAAAATTCCATATACTATGTCCGGCATAAACAGCATCCGAACCACTAAGTTTATTAAATTGTTCGAATTTCCTACTTAAAATGCCATCTTTAATTCTATTTTCAATATTAATATCCCAATCGCAAGAAAGAAAAGAAATTAGTCCTTTTGTGTACCATTCAGGTAATGAAATTAGGGCAGAATTGGCAATTTTATCTTTTAAATCGGCACCATAAAGCATTTCATTAATAATAACCTCAGCAATAGCACCTGAAATTTGTTTTTCCAGTTTGGTTCTGTCGCCTTCGTTAAAAATAAATACTTTGTTTCCAATTATTTTTGTAACTCCTCCAATATTGTAATCTTCCGAACCGGTACTCAATCCAATATTACTTTGCTTAAAATCTGAATGTTTGTTGTAGACAATGAAAAGTATCCTCTTTTCAATGCTATAATCAAACATGCTTTCAAGTTCTTTAATTTTTTTGTTTGCAATAATGCTGGTTTGTTGAGCCAATTCGTTTCCTCCAACATAAAAATATGTATCAAACTTATCGAAACGGTAATACTGCCAATAGAAATTCATAAACTGCACCCTGTTTTTCCCAAATTCCATTTGATGTCCGTTGTAAAATTGGGATTTTGCGCCAAAAGACATGCTAAGGAATAAAAATATCAGCAATATAGCCCTTGTTAACGATATGTTAAAGTTGTTTTTCAAATTGAAAACTGCTGTTTAAAACAAGTAATTTTAGCTCAATAATATTATTTACAAAGTTATTAAATTATTATTAACCAAGTAAACAATTTTTCTTTATTAAGTATTTGAAAAAACAGAAATATGCAAAAAGTGATGAGAAGATTGATTTTATTGGCATTTGGAATGGTTTTGTTGACTTCTATAAATGCGCAATTACGACAGGCAAACATTTCCTTTAACAATGAGTCTCATAATTTTGGAGTTTTAAAAGAGGAGGATGGACCTGTTACTCACAAATTTGAATTTACAAATATTGGAAGTGAGCCGCTTATTATTAGCAAAGTAAATGCTTCATGCGGCTGTACTGCTACAGATTGGACAAAAGAGCCTGTTGCCCCGGGTGGAAAAGGATTTGTTTCTGCAAAGTATAATCCTGCAAACCGACCCGGTAAATTTAATAAAACAGTTACAGTTACTTCAAACTCTGCAACGCCTACAAAAGTCCTAAAAATAGAGGGTGATGTTATTGCTAAAGCCAAGACTGTTGACGATATATATAAGTATCCAATGGGTAACGATATTAAACTTGATAAAAACCATGTTACTTTTGCAAAAATAACTAATAATCAAAAGCTTACCGAGTCTGCTGAGTTTATAAATGTGGGGGCTGCAAATGTAAATATATCTTTTCAGAATGTGCCGGAACACATTAGCATTGTAGCCGAACCTGCTGTTATTCAACCCGGAGAAAAAGGTAAAATAATTATTACCTATGATGCTAATAATAAGAAAGATTGGGGATTTGTAATAGACAGAGTTAATCTGGTACTTAATGGAAATAACGATCCAAGAAATAGAATTTCTATTAGCGCTACAATTGAAGAAGATTTTGCTTCTTGGACACCGCAGCAGCTTGCTAATGCACCTGTAGCTGTTTGGGAATCAAAAACTTTTGAGTTCGACACAATTAATCAGGGAGAAAGTGTTGACTATGAATTTGTTCTAAGAAATGAAGGTAAATCAGATTTAATTATTAGAAAAACAAAAGCCAGTTGCGGATGTACAGCCCTTAATATTGGCGATGAAATTATTAAGCCCGGAAAATCTACTGCAAT
This sequence comes from Bacteroidales bacterium, assembly GCA_016936815.1. Classification (GTDB taxonomy): domain Bacteria; phylum Bacteroidota; class Bacteroidia; order Bacteroidales; family GWF2-38-335; genus GWF2-38-335. Next base: position 291 of record JAFGXD010000156.1, on the reverse strand, counting down.
TAAAACAACTTTTAATTCTAGAGGAAAATCCATGAAACAAAACAAAACTATAACAGTAATAACAAACGACCCGAAAAACTCTTCTACTATACTGAGAGTTACCGGGTTTGTAAAGGTACCTTAGATTTTTTTCATTTTACTTGTAGATTCATTACGAAAAACAACTTCAAATATTTTGGAGTTGTTTTTTTGTTTTTAATATATATAAAATTTTTAATGACAGAACTCGACCGAGAAGTAAAAAATGTTTGTGGTTTGTGAATAATGGAGTAATGGACAAAAATAATGGTT
>JAFGXD010000155.1 GCA_016936815.1 Bacteroidales bacterium | reverse complement strand
TATTTTAATATGAAATTTATTCTTTTTATTTCAATTTTTCTCTCTTTTTTAACTATTTACTCTCAGGAAAGACCTCAAGGAAAAATGAATCCGGAAGATATGCCAAAAGATGGTGTGCTAAAAGGTCAGGTTATTGATGCTGATTTGGGAACTCCTGTTCAATATGCCAATGTTGTGGTTAAACGTGTTAAAGATGGTACTATTGCTTATGGAACTGTTGCCGACGACCAAGGTAAATTTGTTATTGAAAAAATGATGTACGGAAAGTACAATGTGGAATTTAATTTTATTGGTTTTGCTAAAACAACTAAATCTGAAATAATGATTAACCCAAATTCCATTGAAGTGGATTTAGGAAAAGTAAGCATTAAACAGGCTGCTCTTAAAATTGATGAGGTTGAGGTTGTTGCCGAAAGAAAGTATGTTGAATACAAAATAGATAAAAAGGTTATTAATGTTGGTCAGGATCTCAATTCAGTAGGAGAAACTGCTGTTGAAATTCTTGAAAATACACCTTCGGTTACAACAGACATCGACGGAAATGTTAGTCTTAGAGGTAGCGGTAATTTTACTGTTTTAATTGATGGAATTCCGAGTGTTTTGGAAGGTAGCGAAGCTTTGCAACAAATTCCTGCCAGTATTATTGAAAGTATTGAAATTATTACCAATCCTTCCGCAAAATACGACCCCGACGGTGTTGCAGGCATTATTAATGTTATTACAAAAAAGAAAAAGGAACCGGGATATAATGGCTTAATCAATGCAACCGTAGATTCAAAAGGTGGATATAGTGGTGATATCTTGCTAAATTTTAGAGTAAATAAACTAAATGTTTTTGTGGGTGGCGATTATGCAAACCGATTAGGTCCCGGTTCAGGGCACATGGATAGAATAACTCAGGATGATACTATTGCATATTACGTGCAAGATGTTGATAATTCAAGAGATAGGTTAAGTAGAAATGTTAAAGTTGGGTTCGACTATATTTTTAACGATTATAATTCTATAAGTATCAATGGTTCCTATGGTTTGTGGGGAATGAGAAGAACAGCTTTTGCAAAAACAAACGAATACTATTCTTTAAATGGAATTGAATTTAATGATACTAATTACATTACAGATAATTTATTTGCCATTAATCGCTATTCTTATAATGTTAATTCATTCTATTTGAAGAGGTTTAAGGTAAAAGGTGAACAAATTTCTTTTCAGTACAACTATTCTAATGGTGATGGTGCTGATGAGGAAGAATTAACACAATATGGTAGTGATAATTTATGGAATTATAACCAAATTGGTGTTTTTAGTCAAAAAACCGGGGAAGAAAGTAATACTACAACTCATAGATTTCAAGCAGATTACGTAAAGCCTTTTGGTGAAAAGGGTAAGTTCGAGGCCGGTTTGCAGGGCAGGTTAAGGACAAGTACTTCCGATTATTTTGTTGATGTTTACGATTATGAGAATTCTTCTTGGGTTAGAGACAATGCCAGAGCCAATAATCTTGAATTCGATAGATCAATTTATTCCGGTTATTCCACTTATACTAATGCTTTTAAGAAAATTGAATACATGTTTGGATTGAGAGGGGAATATACAAACAGGGAAATTAGCTCGGGCGATGATGTATTTCTGATTGACAGATTCGATTATTTTCCAACGCTGCATGCTTCAAGAAAACTTGGCGAAAAATTACAACTTCAAGCAAGTTACAGTAAACGAATTAACCGACCAAGAGAGTGGTATTTAGATCCTTACAAAAATTATATGAATCCAAAAACCATAAGAGTTGGTAATCCGGCATTGGAACCTGAATACACCGATTCTTATGAAATAAACCTGCAAAGAAGAATCAAATCAGGTTCTGTTTCTGTTGAAACGTATTTTCGTCAGACTAACAACTTAATTCAAAGGGTTCAAATGCTTTTGGAGGATAATGTAATGGAAATGACTTTCGAAAATTTGGAAAACGATCAGGCTTTAGGTCTTGAATTTATGGGCAATGCAGATTTGTCTAAATGGTGGAATCTTAATTTGAGTTTCAATTTATTTAATTATAAAATTAATGGGGAATTATTAGATCAGGAGGTAAATCAGGCAACAAATACATGGAGTTCAAGAATGAACAATACATTTAAATTGAAAACAGGCACAAAAATTCAATTTATGTTGTTCTATTCAGGACCATCTGTGACTGCTCAAGGCGAAAGTGAAGGATTTTTGGGCTCAAATATTGCTATTCGTCAGGATTTTTTGAAAAACAATCTTTCTGTTACTTTCCGTGTTCAAGATATTTTTGGTTCTATGAATCACGCATTTACAAGTTATGGAATTACCAGCGATGGCAATAATTACACAGCCTACAATAAGTTTTTAAGAGAAAGTCCGGTGTTTTCAATAAATTTAAGCTACAAAATTAATAATTTCAAACAGAAACGCGAACAGGGTTCCGGAGATGATATTCGAATTGATGATGGTGGGGATATGTAGGAGGAATTAATAGAGAAGATAGTTCGATAGTCTGAAATTTTTAGCAAGAAAGAATCATGAGTGATAATTTCCTCTTAGAAAAGGGGGTTGGGGGATTGAAGGGGGTGAATTTAGAAGACCAAATAAGAATTTATTCTAAAAATTGAACTAATAAACAAAAAAACTACGAAGGAAAAAGAACAAAAACAAAAAATTACCATGAATAAGAATTTAAGGCTAATTGTATTTTTTCTATTTTTTTTCTCCGTATTTGGCGGAATTAATTACTATGTAATAATTAGGGGCAGACAGGCTATTCCGGAAGAATTTTTTCCTGATTATTTATTTTTTCCTCTGCTAATTTTCTTGTCTTTAGCATTTGTTTTTTCTGTAATGTTCGAAAAAATAATTCATTACAAAATTCTTGCATTTATGGAACTTCTGGGAGGAACCTGGATGATTTATTTGCTTTACTTTTTTGTAATGGCAATTTTTGGAGATTTGTTTAGGTTATTAGATTATTTTTTTGCTGTGTTTCCCGATTCCTTTTATGAGAATTACGATTTGGTAAAACTTGCCTATTTACTAACGCTTATCTTATTGCTAATAGTTTTTTCAATTATTGGAAATAGAAAATTCAGGAAAACGGAGATTGTGCATAAGAAAATAAGCATTGATTCAAAAAAATCGACTTTGAACAAAATTAGGATAGTTGCAGTAAGCGATGTGCATCTGGGAGATTTAATAAATGTTAGAAGTCTTAGAAGGTTTGTCGAGCAAATAAATAATCTTAATGCCGATATTATTCTAATTGCAGGAGATTTGTTCGATAGAAATTTGCAATCGGTTGAGCGACAGGGAATGACAGATGTTTTGAAAACTCTTGAAGCAAAAAATGGAGTTTACGGAATTCTGGGAAATCACGAATACATTGGTAATGTAAATAAGGCTGTTGAATTAATTGAAAAAGCGGGAATAAAACTTTTAAGAGACAGTTATTTTGAAATAGAAGGTACTATTTGTATTGTTGGTCGTGATGATTTCACCAACAAGAAAAGAAAAACCATTAAGCTGATTTTGGAGAATTCAAATAATGAATTACCTAAAATACTTTTAGACCATCAACCGGTAAATTTATCTGAAGCTGTGGAAAACCAAATAGATTTGCAGATTTCAGGTCATACACACAACGGCCAGATTTACCCTATTAACCATATAGTTTCATTAATATACAAACTGGGTTATGGTTATAAGAAAATAGGAAATACCCATTTTTATGTATCTTCCGGCCTTGGAATTTGGGGTGCGCCGATAAGAATTGGAACACAATCGGAGATAGTTTGTTTTGATTTAGAATTAAAATGATTTTTTTTGAAAATCACATTCAGTATTAAAAAGAAGCCTATTGTTTAACAAATTTTTTGTGGCTAATTCACGTTCCATATTTCTGATTTTCAGAAAATATAAGCCTGAAGATAAATCTTCTATATTTATTTTATTTCCTTTAGACACCTTCACTAGTGCACCTATAGAGTTGTAAAAATAGCATTCCTTTTTGTTTTGGAAGTTTTTTTCAAATAATTATGATTCTGAAATCTTATTTATTTCTTTATAGTGCAGTATGGTATTTGAGTATTTAATACTTTACTATGTTAGTAAATGTTAGTTTATTTGCCAAATATTCGTGCTGTTTTTAAATTTTTATTTATCTATTTTTTAAGTATTTATCAAAATGCGATACTTTATTTATTTATCATCAATCAAACAATAATAAAACTGATTGAAAATAGTTTTGGTATACCCTTACTTAAATTATAAATTTGCACAATGAAATCCGCCTTTGGATTTTAAAATTTAACTTATGGATAAATTTTCGTTTTTGGGCAATGCAGACCCTGCGCTTATTGATAAAATGTATCAGGAATTTCTTGCAGACCCTGATTCTGTGGAGGAATCGTGGAGAAACTTTTTTAAGGGTTTCGAATTTGCTCGTAGTTTTTATGCAAGCGATAATTCAGATGAAAAACTATTCGACGCTGAATATAAGGTGCTTAACCTGATTGATGCTTATAGAAAAAGGGGTCATCTTTTTACTAAAACAAATCCTGTTAGAATTAGAAGAAATTACCTTCCAACTTTAGATTTGGAAAATTTTGGATTGTCTGAAAAAGATATGGATACAGTCTTTCAGGCCGGTAAAGATATTGGAATTGGTCCTTCAACTTTAAGAAATATTGTTGATTTTTGCAAAGATACTTACTGCCGGGCTATTGGTTCCGAATATATGTTTATTAGAAATATTGAGGTGGTAACCTGGCTTAGAAAATCGCTTGAAGAAAACCGAAATACTCCCGAATTTAGTATTGAAGAAAAAAAAGAAATTTTACTACATCTTAAACAGGCTGTTGGATTCGAAAAATTTATTCATAATAAGTTTGTCGGGCAAAAACGATTTTCTCTGGAAGGTGCAGAATCACTAATTCCTGCGCTTAATTCAATAATCGATAAGGGTGCAGAATTAGGCGTTAAAGAATTGATAATAGGTATGTCGCACAGAGGCCGTTTAAATGTGTTAGCAAACGTCCTTCGCAAACCTTTCGAGGATATTTTTTCGGAGTTTACAGGAACTAATTACAGCGAATCGGAACTGCTGGGCGATGTTAAATATCATCTTGGTTATGGCAATACTGTTTCTGCCCGTTCGGGAGAAAAGGTAAGACTTAATTTGGTTCCAAATCCTTCTCATCTCGAGGCTGTGGGGCCTGTGGTTCAGGGAATTTCAAGAGCAAAAATAGAACATAAATACAAGAGAGATTTTAAAAAACTTATTCCTGTTATTATCCATGGAGATGCTGCGGTTGCTTCACAAGGTGTTGTTTATGAGGTAATTCAGATGTCACAGCTAAATGGTTACAAAACCGGTGGAACTATTCATCTTGTTATTAATAATCAGGTGGGCTTTACTACTAATTATCTCGATGCTCGTTCCAGCACTTATTGCACCGATATTGCCAAGGTTACCAAATCTCCAATTTTTCACGTAAACGGAGATGATCCCGAGGCTTTGGTGCATACTGTAAATTTGGCTATGTTGTACCGCCAAACTTTTCATACCGATGTTTTTATAGATATTTTGTGTTATAGAAAATATGGACACAACGAAGGAGATGAACCACGTTTTACTCAACCTCTTCTTTATAAAAAAATTGCAGGTCATCCCAATCCTTTCGAAATATATTCCGAAAAAATGGTTGAACAGGGAATCTTTTCAAAAGAACAAATTAGAATGTTTCAAATGGAGTTTGAAGAGATTTTGGAACACAATTTTGCCGAATCAAAAGTTTCTAATACGCTGCATATTAAACAGTTTCTTGAAGAAGATTGGGAAGATTTTAAGCATCCCAGATCATACGATTTTAAGAAATCTCCTGAAACAGGCGTAGATTTTACAATTTTGTCGGAAATTTCAAAAAACATTAATACTCTTCCAACCGATAAGAACTTCTTTAAAAAGGTTCACAAATTAATGCAGGATAGGGCTAATTTTTTCGAGGAAGGCTTTGTAGATTGGGCAATGGCCGAATTACTTGCTTATGGAAGCCTTGTTTACGAGAACCATCCCGTTAGGGTATCCGGACAGGATTCGGAGAGAGGAACTTTTTCTCATCGTCATGCTGCTCTGGTTGTTGAAGATACCGATGAAAAATACTTTCCGCTAAAACATGTTTCCGAAAATCAGGCTGCTTTTCATGTTTACAACTCGCCTTTGTCGGAATACGGTGTTCTTGGCTTCGAATATGGCTATGCTCTAAGTCAACCTAAAGGCCTTACGGTTTGGGAGGCTCAGTTTGGCGATTTTCATAATGTGGGGCAGGTAATAATTGACCAATACATTGCTTCTGCAGAGGAAAAATGGGGATTAATGAATGGCCTCGTATTGCTTCTTCCGCACGGTTTCGAAGGTCAGGGCCCCGAACATTCAAGTGCCAGAATTGAAAGATTTTTAGAGCTTTGTGCTAATAATAATATTCAGATTGTAAATTGCACCACCCCGGCAAATTTCTTTCATGCTTTGCGCAGACAGGTAAAAAGAGATTTTGAGGTGCCATTAATAGTTTTTTCGCCTAAAAGCTTGCTTCGTCATCCCGAATGTATCTCGCCGGTAACAGATTTAACTTCAGGTGGTTTTAATGAGGTAATTGACGATGATATTAGCAATTCATCTGAAATAGAGCAAATTGTATTTACTTCCGGAAAAATTTATTACGAACTTAAGGCACAAAAGGCTTTGAGAAATGCCGAAAGTTTTGCAATAATACGAATTGAACAATTGTATCCTGCTCCAATAAAGCAGATTAAGGAAATTCTGGATAAATACTCAAATGCTAGAAGATTTGTATGGGTTCAGGAAGAACCTGCAAACATGGGAGCTTGGACATATATAAACAGAATTTTAAATAATATTGAACTTGAATTGGTTGCACGACCACCATCGGGAAGTCCTGCTACAGGCTTGGGGGAAATACATAAAATGCAGCAGAACAAGCTAATGGATAAAACATTTAGAAGATGCAACTGCGAAAGGAAAAACATTTTTTGCGGTCTGCAATGCACAAGCAAACTTGAATCGAAAAAAATTACAAAATGATTGTAGAAATTACTATACCCAGCCCCGGAGAATCTGTTTCAGAAGTTGAAATAGCCCAGTGGCATGTAAAAACAGGCGATTTTGTTGAAAAAGATCAGGAACTGGCAGAAATTGAATCCGAAAAAGCTACTCTTCCATTAATAGCTTCCGAATCGGGAGAAATTGAGATAATTTTAGAACCCGGAACTGCTAAAGTAGGAGCTGTTGCTTGTAAAATTGATACAACTAAAGCAGGAAAAACTAGCCCGGAAGAAGTAGGAAAAAAAATGGAAATTAAGCCGGAAACTAAACAGAATGTACAGTCTAAAGCTTTAAAAATCACTCCATTAGCTAAAGCAATTATTGCGGAAAACGGACTCAAATCGAACGATATTTCAGCAAAAGGCGAAAAAATAAGAAAAGAGGATGTAGAAAAACATCTGTCGGGCAATAAAGCAGTAAACAAAGCCGAAACATCAAGAGGAGAGGAGAGAAGGAAATTAAGTCCATTACGAAAAAAAGTTTCAGAGCGTCTTGTTGGAGTAAAAAATCAAACAGCAATGCTTACCACTTTTAACGAGGTGGATATGAGCAATTTAATAATTCTCAGAAACAAACAAAAAGAAGAATTTCAAAAGAAATATGGAGTAAAATTGGGCTTTATGTCATTTTTCACAAAAGCTGCATCTATGGCATTACTTGAATTTCAGGAGGTAAACAGCATGATAGACGGAGATGAGATAGTTTATCATCCTTATACCGACATAGGAATAGCGGTTCAGACAGAAAAGGGACTAATGGTTCCGGTAGTTCGTGATGTTCAAAATATGCAGATTGGCGAAATTGAATTAAAAATTGCTGAATTGGCAAGCAAAGCCCGTGAGAAAAAGATTAGTTTGGATGAACTTACCGGTGGGACATTTACAATATCTAACGGAGGAGTTTTTGGTTCAATGTTATCTACTCCAATTCTAAATCCACCGCAATCAGCCATTTTAGGAATGCATAATATAAGCGACAGGCCTGTTGCAATTAATGGAAAAGTAGAAATTCGTCCCATTATGTATCTTGCTCTTTCTTACGATCATAGAATAATCGACGGACGAGATTCTGTAGGATTTCTTAAAAAGATTAAGGAATTGATAGAAAATCCGGAAATGCCGGGAGATTTATAAGTTGATTACGGATTATTGATTACGGATTACGGATTACAGAATAAGGCGATTACTGTATCCCTTTTTTTACATACTTTAAGAACTTTATAAACTTTACAAACTTTAAGAACTTTACAAACTTAACAAACTTTTTCAGTATTTTTGCAGACTAATATTTTTAAAACATGAAGTTTTTAGGAATTATTCCGGCCAGATATGCATCAACTAGGTTTCCGGGAAAGCCACTAGCCGATATTGCGGGTAAAATAATGATTCGCAGAGTTTACGAACAGGCTTCAAAGGGTTTAGAAAATGTTGTGGTGGCAACAGACGACAAGCGTATTATTGATGCTGTTAAGAATTTTGGCGGTAATGCAATAATGACATCCAAAAAGCATCTCAACGGAACCGACCGATGTGCAGAAGCTTTATTAAAATGGCAGGAACAAACAGGAGAAAAATTCGATGTAGTTATTAATATTCAGGGAGATGAGCCTTTTATTCAACCCGAACAACTAATAAAAATAAAATCCTGTTTTAAAAAGAAATCTACTGAAATAGCTACTTTGGTAAAACCAATAAATTATATGGAAGATATTTTCAGCATAAAAGAAGCAAAAGTAGTATTAAACCTAAAAAAGGAAGTTATTTATTTCAGCAGAGCTCCAATACCTTTTCTAATGAAAGTTAGAAATCACAAAGATTGGGTAACACAGCATTTGTTTTACAAACATATTGGTATTTACGGTTATAGAGCAGACATTTTGCAAAAAATCACTCATTTAAAACCAACACCCCTCGAAATGGCCGAATCTCTAGAGCAATTAAGGTGGATAGAACACGGCTACAGAATAAAAGTAGAATTTACGGAATTCGAATCCGTTTCCATAGACACACCAAAGGATTTAAAGAAAGTTTTGGAATTGGGTTTGATGTAGGAGAAGTGTCTTTATCAAAGCTATTTACTGTTTTTTAGCATCTTTATTTTAGTTATGTATAATTGCAAAAGCAAAAAGAAGTTGATATTTTTGTTTTTTCATCTATAACATAACAATTTAAAAAGTTAAAAATGCCGAATACATATACACAAGTCTATATTCATGCTGTATTTGCAGTTAAGAACAGAAAAAGCCTTCTTAAAAAGGATTGGAGAGAATATCTTTTTAAATATATGACGGGTATTGTTCAACAAAATGGACACAAAATGATTATTGTAAATGGGGTATCCAATCATGTTCACATGTTTATTGGTATGAAACCTATACAATCCTTATCAAGCTTAATGCAGGATGTAAAGCGAGATTCGTCAAAATGGATAAACGATAATAAGCTTGTCAATGGGAGATTTGAGTGGCAATCAGGATTTGGTGCATTTTCATACGCTCTTTCTCAGATTGATAATGTGTATAAATACATAGCTAACCAGGAAAGGCATCATGGGGAAATAACCTTTAAGGACGAATTTGAAGGTTTGCTAAAGGAATATGATATTAGCTTTGATAGTAGATATATACTTAAGGATATTTTATAGACTTGATAAAGGTTTAATCCCTAGCGGGATAGTTTGGTATTGAGGTAAAAATTGATAAAGGTTTAATCCCTACGGGATAGTTTGGAATGGTTGTTTAAGGGTTTAATCCCTAGCGGGATAGTTTTGGTTTGGTTGTTTAAGGGTTTAATCCCTAGCGGGATAGTTTTGGTTTGG
>JAFGXD010000154.1 GCA_016936815.1 Bacteroidales bacterium | reverse complement strand
AAATTTAATGTAAACATTTAATATTAAATTATTTAACCATATCATAATATGAAAAGCAATAAATATCAATAAATATCTTGATATTTTTTTTTCTGAAAATGCCGCATAAAAACGCTAAGTCAAAAAAAAACCGAGACAATTTGCCTCGGTTTCTTATAAGATATTATTATTAGTAAACTAAATCAATAACTTGGTGGTCGCCACCGCTAATTGTAGTTCCGTACCATCCTTCGGTAAGAGTTAAAACGGTTCTGTCAGTTTGTGGAGTTCCATCTGCATTAACAAGAGTATATTCAAAGTCTTCGCCCCAAATACTAACAGTTACAGGCTGAGTTCCTGCTTCAATTGTAAATGTGTATTTACCACCTGATGCAGTAGTTGTGTAAATTTTATCTTCGTAATTGTAACCGGCAATTGGGTACTGAACTAAATCGCCAAGGTTAATACGAGCAAATAATTTTGTTCCGTCAGGTACACTTTCTAGTCCTGTTGCTTGTAGGTTAAGGTTAGATTGAACTCTACCTTCAATTTTAGCAGTAGTCATTGCAGGTGCTGTATACTCTTCTTCTTTTTCGCAGCTTGAGAAAACAAAAGCAAAGCTTGCTAAAACTATCATTGTAAATAAAACTTTTTTCATGATATTAAAATTTTAAGATTAGACAAAATTAAAAATGGAAAATTAATGCAATAGCACCGCTTAAATTGTCGGTATCAACTGCCCAGCCTTTTCCGCCGGCTGTTTTGTAAGTTGCACTTTCAACTTCTAAACCATTCCAGGTTTCAACAGTTTGTTCTCCGCTACCAGTCCAGTTGTAACCAAAGCCCCAACCGAATTCACCGGCAACAGACATTTTTGGAGCAAAGAAATATTCAGCTCCAATAAAACCTCTAAGACCTAAAGCAAAAGTTGAACCGTTTTTTCCTTCTTCAACACGTCCGCCACCAACTAGGTTAGCACCGAAGTCAGTTGTTTGAGGATTTGTAAACTCAGGAGAAAATTTGTTTCCGTAAATGTAATTTACAGAACCGCTGGTAAGGCCAATTAAAGCCTCTCCACCGTAGAATCCCTGAAGTCTTCCGTTTCCTCTTCTTAACTCATAACCTGCGCCCAACTGAACATTGGTTGAGTTAATAATGTGATGGTCTTTTACAGTTGCAAAAGGGTCTGTTACCATTTGATCCATCAATACGTACTCGGTATTGATTGTTGATGCCTTGGCAATTCTAATTCTTGCGCGCACTGCTGTAGTTGCATCAAGAAAATACTTGCCGTAAATGGTGTTTGAGCCATTCACAAAGTTAAAGCCAATTGTGTTGTTGGCAGTTCCGTTCATAATGTTACCGAAGTAACCGAACACTGGTACAGCATTAATACCAAGACCTATATCACCGGCTTCTGGTAGAATTGTAAATCCGTTTTTGGATTTTAAGTCGCCGGATCCATCGTCTTGAGCATTAGCTGAATACATTGCAAAACTTGCAATGATAAGTAAAATTACTAGCTTCTTCATAATACTAATTTAGTTTGACATTTGATTCCTTAATTTTTATAAAAAATTCAAAGCAAATGTAGTGTTTTTTTAATGATTTGCAAAACCAAAATAGGCAGATTGTTCTACTGTCTTTTGATTAGAAGCCCTAAGCGTATGATAAATACTTGTAATTATGGGGTTAAAGGACTAATTTATCCTTAATTCAAAATAGTAATATTTTTCGGGAATTGTTTGTGTGTTTTTGTAAATAATCTCTTTATAGCTAAACTTTTCCATTGGAAACACAATCTCATTTTTCCCTTCATGTAGCTTTTTTGAGTCAATTTTCTCCACCAAAATCAGTAGTTTTCTGGTTTTTAATAATTCTTCAATCATTTCATTAATTTCCTCTTCTGAGCCTATGTATTCATCTTTCTGCATCCAATCCAGAGGAAAAGGATTTCTGCTTCCGGTTATAGGGTAAATTATGGCGTTATTGGGTAAAATGACAAATGAATTCTTCATTTCAGGATGTAATTCTAAAATGGTTTTTATTTCCCGGTAGTATTCGTAGGTGTTTTTATTAGTTTTTATTCCTCCAAATTCTTTAAATACTTCGCCCAAATTGTAACTTAGTTCTTTTGAAGGTAAATCGCGGTAATTAAAATTCTTTTGGGAGTAAATAGAAAAAACTGTAAAAAACAATGCTGTAAATGCCAGCATATATGCTGATATTCTGTTTTTGGTCTTGATTTTTGAAGCCAAAAATTTAATGTTATAATAGGCACCAAAAATTAACAAATTACCACTAACAAATATTGGTGTGTTGTCGCCCAAAGAAATGGAACTAATCCAAGCCACAAATAATACCAAAAAACCAATTCTTATTTCTAAAATTGATAATTGATTTGTTATTGTTCCAAACAGCAAGGAAAATAGTAAAATCCAAAATAGGTCGAATGCCGCATTAAACAAAAATTCGGGACCTTTTGCAAAAGTTAGAATCCCAATAATTGTTATTAAGACAAAGTTTCCTAAACTCACTAAATATGAGTGTTTTAAAATTGTTTTTGAAATATTTTTCTTTAGCAAAACAAGTATGCCAACTAAAATTGTAATAAAGTACCAAACTAATAATGGAGATGTAATAAAATGCTTTATAAATCTAAATATTCCGGTTTGTAATAATTCTGTTCTTCCGGTAATCTGGGTTAGGAATTCCGGTATTGCAGAATAGCAAATTAGAAAGACCAGATATAAAATAAATGGAAGGTAACCAAAAGCAAAACAGATGATTATCTTTCTTAAAGTACATTGCTTTTTTAGAATTATGAAACTTGTTGAGAAGGCTGCAAAAGCTAAAAAGGCAAAGTTTTGCCTACATAAAGCTGCAAGACAAATTAGGAAAAGTCCAATAACAATAGTCTTAAAATTCTTCTCTTTTTTAAAAAGATTGCTCCAAAAAAACAACCCTGCCGAAGAAAAAAGCAAAGCATCAATTGTAGTCCAGGGATAAAGTGTATAATTATTAAGGTTAAATATAAATATTAGTAAAAGAATCGACTGAAAAATAATTAAATCTTTGTTTTTGAAGGTTTTATTAAAAAAAGTGAAAAGCAACATTGTAAAGAAAAAGGCTGTTAAAAAGTTTTCTAGAAGTACAAACCAACGGGCACTTGTTTGTAATGGCAGACCTGTGAAAAAATGAATACTGTGCATTACCCCACTAAATACGGGTCGTATGGAGATAAAATCTTTATGAGGAATTTCTCCATTAATAATTCTAAAAGATTGTGCAAGTATTACACCATCGTCGCTTGGGTTAAAGCCTTCTTCTTCAGTATAATCTACACTATTAAAAACGAAAGCCAGTAACAGCATTGTTGCTATTGAAATAATTATATTTTTTATGACAAAATGTTTCATTATTAATATCTTACTTCAAAAATATCCATTCTGGGAAAATATAAATCCGCAGAGCCATTATACGATTTTACCAATTTGAATTTTGAGCGCCATTTTTCTGAATAAACTTCTTGTAAATACGGTAGTTCAAGAACTGATTCTTCTTCAATAAATAAATATTTTATTTTTTTTTCGGGAAATTGTTGCCAGGCTTCTTCCATATTTAAATAGTATTCAGGAAGATAAATTTTGAAATTTAATTCATTAACAGTTTCACTCAATTCTCCTGGAAACCCTATATTTTCTATTTGCTTAAGATATATAGCAACTCTTTTTTTGTGTCCAATAATAATATTGCCTTCAACATTTTCAAGAGTCCAGTCAATCCATTCGTCCCTTACCACAGGTCTTTCAAATTTATTGGGAGCTTTATTAAATTCCATTATTGTTATTATAGGAAAGTTTATTGCAGTATACCAAAGCAAAAATATTCCCATAACAAGATTTTTATTTTTTATGGAGCCTATTAATTCCACAAACATTCTTAATGCTACCAAATACACAAAAGGAATAAGAACGAAAAGATGTCGTGGTACGCCATAAACCTGCCATACAGGCACAAAACCTACAATAAACACCAGAACTGTTATTGTTAAAATATTTACCTGTTTATCTTTTTTAATAAGAGCAAAAAAAACTCCACCCAGTAAGAAGAATATAGACCAAAACTCGCCAAAAATCTGTATTAATTGTCTGAAAATAGTAATAATTCCGTAAATTAATCTTGAAAAAAACTCGGCGAAACCACTTTCCGAAATAAATGAAATAAGAGACATTGGCTTAATATTTTCGGGCCATATTTGCGCCGGAGAATCAACCCAATACTTTGAATTAACACCAAAATCGAAAACATTTCCGTAATAGTAAACTCTAAGGAAAATATGAGGGCCAACAAATATCATAAAAACAAGAATTGCAGTTAATAATTGTCTGGTATTTAGTTTTTTACTCTTGAAATTTTCGTAACCTATCCAAATCAATGGAATAAGTAGAAAAATACCATTTGGTCTTACATACCAGGCTAAAGCGGCAATTGCAGTGGCAAAAAGGAATTTTGAGGTTTTTTCACGGCTTTCAATAAGAAAAAGAACAAAAAAGAGACAAAGAAAAATAAATAATGATTCTGTATTGCCAAAAGCTGCGTTATGCAAAAAGGTTGTGCATAATGAAAATACAATCAATGCAGTGATTAGATTTTTTTTTCCTAGAATTTTTTTTGCAATCAAAGCAAAAGGAAAAATGCAAGCAGCCATTAGAACTAAAGAAATGTAACGAGTCCATAACATTCCTTCTGTAATATTCTCCACATTAAAAATTTTTAAAAAACCTGCCAAAAATAATGGCCATCCTTCCGACTGAAAATGAATTGGTTGCCAAAAGCCATTATTAAATTCCAGCGCCTTGATTAAATAAAATAGTGCATCGTGTTCAAGAGGTCGGGAAAATATTTGGGGTTTATAAAAGACCATTAGCAAGACAGAAATGCAGAAAAATAAAAGTGTAACCGGCCAAAAGTTCTTACCGGCTTTAGAAAACAGGTTTTCGGCTTTTTTTTCAAAAAAACTTAATTGGTATTTACTGTTTTTTTTCATGGTACTCTTGTTCAGTATTTACCTGCCATATTTCTTCTTTGTCAATAGATTTTTTTCTAATTAGTTCAACGGCCTTAATGGCAGTTAGCATGCTGTGATCCTGATTGTTATATTTGTGCATTCCGTTTCTTCCTACTAGAAACAGATTTTTAAATTTGTCGGTAAACTTCCTTATTTCACTAAATTCTGAATACGTTCCAAAGTAGGCCGGATAGGTTTTTGGCACTCTAATTATGGTAGAGTCAACCACATCTTCTTTGTTTATTATTTTTATTTTAACTAATTCTTCTATTGCAAATTCTACAAATGTTTTGTCTTCCATATTCCAAAGCTCATCGCCTTGATTACAGAAATACTCGAGTCCCATCCATATTTTGTTGGGGTCTTTAACCATAAAAGGACTCCAGTTGTTAAATATTTGTAAGCGACCAACTTTAACATCGTTTTCCTGAATATAAATCCAATTGTCGTTTATTTTAGAGCCATTTTTTTCAACAGCTAATTTATTAAGAAGAAGGCCAACTGTAATAAAATCTCTATAAACCAGACCATCAGCCACTTCCTTAACATTTTTTGGTATTTCAAGGCCTTTCCATCCCTGTATTAGATCTTTAACAGGCATAGTAGAAAAAAAGTAATCTCCTTTGTAAACTTCAGATTGATTGGTTTTTAGATTATAGGTGGTAAGACTAACAATTTTGTTTTCATTTGAAAAGACTTCCTTTACTTGGGTTGAAAAAATAATTTTTCCGCCAAGAGCTACAATTTGTTCGGCAACCTCTTCCCAAAGTTGACCGGGACCAAATTTTGGGTATAGAAACTGCTCAATAAGAGAGGTTTCTACAGATTTCTGCTCTAATGTTTTGTTAGAGGAAAAAATCTGTTTAACTGCATGTGCAATGGCCTTTGAAACCGATAATCCTTTAATTCTCTGGGCTCCCCATTCGGCACTTATCATATTACACTTAACCCCCCATACTTTTTCGGTATAATCTTTGAAAAAGGTTTTGTAAAGCTCTTTGCCAAAGCGGTTTATGAAAAAATCTTCAAGCGATTTTTCGTTTTTACGAGGAAAAATTCTCACCCAAAGATATGAGAAAAATATTCTTATTAGCCTTATTATTCCAAGGTTTTTTATAGTTGAAAAATTAAGGCTTACCGGGTAGGAAAAAAACTTTCTTAAATAATAAATTCTTGATAATCTTTTCCTTACAAGCATTACCTTGTCGTTGGAATTATTTGAAGAACTCTGTATTTTGCTTTCAAGAAAAGATGATTGCTGTCTGTAGTTTATTTTAATTTTTTCTCCGTCAACATTTTCAACCGGAAGAATTGAAAGCCACCAGTCCATTACTAAATCCGATTTGGAAAAAAACCTGTGACCTCCCAAGTCCATTCGGTTTCCTTTGTAATTAACTGTTTTTGAGATTCCCCCGACTTGCTCCTCTGCTTCTATAATAATAGGAATTATATCTGTGGTCTTAAGCAGTTCCAAACCGGCTGTTAATCCTGCCGGTCCCGCACCAATTATTATAGCAACAGGTTTTTCGTCCATTTGTTAAAAATTAAGCAAATATGGGGTAAACATTTTATTATTCAAAATTGCAACATTAGTTAAAAATAATTTGGATTAAAAATTGTGTAGTTTGACTAAAGACTAAATAAGGGTTTGTGGTAATTTTTGTGTATTTTTATCAACTAACTTAAGCATAATTTATATGAAAAGTATTTTTTTGGTTTTTGGAATAGTTTTTTGCCTTAATGCATCTGCTCAATTACTTAGCCCTATTGAAGATTCTATTTTAGTGCGCGATGGAAAGAAACTTGCGGCAGACATTTACATTCCTGAAGGAGAAATTCCTCGTCCTACAATCTTAATTCAAACACCCTATAATAAATTCTGGTATAGATTCTCTTTGCCGTTGGGTTATGGAATAAATATTGAAACCTGTCCATATAATTTTGTAATTGTAGATTGGAGAGGTTTTTATGGTTCTGCTTCTGCTTTTAGTTCAACAGCATCCAGGGGAGAGGATGGATATGATTGTGTTGAATGGATTGCATCACAATCGTGGTCTGACGGAAAAATTGGAACATGGGGGCCATCTGCTTTGGGAAAAATTCAGTTTCAAACTGCCAAAGAGAATCCTCCACATTTGGTTTGTTGTTGCCCTTTGGTTGCAGGTTCGCAGTTCGATTATGAAGAATATTATCCCGGAGGAGTTTATAGAAAAGAATACGTTGAGCAACTTGATGCTCTTGGATATGGCATGTCGGGAACAATTCTGGCAAATCCTTATTATAATTATTTGTGGCAGTATGTTGAGGCCGAAAATTGGTATCCCGATGAAATTAATGTTCCAATGTTTATGATTGGAGGTTGGTACGACCATAATGTTGAAATAATGCTGAATTTGTTTACAGGATTACAAAATGAAAGTCCATCACCGATAAATGCCGAGCATAAATTATTAATGGGGCCATGGGTTCATGGTGGACACGGGGCTGCTTATGTTGGTAGTTCTTTGCAAGGAGAGCTTTCCTATCCGGCTGCCGAGGGATGGTCTGATTCTTTGGCACTTAGATTTTTCGAATATTATTTGTTAAACGCTTATAACGGTTGGCCGGGAGAGCCTGTTATAAGGTATTTTCAAATGGGGGAAGATGAATGGAAAACTTGCGAAAATTGGCCTCCCGAAGGGGCTTCCGACATAAATTTTTATTTGCATGAAGGAGGTTTATTATTGCCGGAATTGCCTGATGAAACTAATTCTTCTTCAAGTTTTCTATACAATCCTTCGGATCCTTCACCAACTTACGGAGGGCCGACTTTAGGTGAAGATATGCTTCAAGGACCTTACGACCAGACTCTTATTGTGGAGAGTAGAGATGATATTATTTCTTTTACAAGTCCTGCTTTTTCTGAACCGGCTGTATTAAAGGGAGCAGCTCTGGTAAAACTATTTATCACTTCCGATAAAACTGATACAGATTTTGCTGTTCGCTTAACTGACGTTTACCCTGATGGAAGGTCTATGTTAATTGCAGACGGTATAAAAAGAATGAGATTTAGAAACGGATTTACTGCTGCCGATGTTTCGTTAATGAGCCCGGGAACCACCTATGAGGTTGAAATAGAGTTCTATAATACAGCAATTACTTTTCCTGTGGGGCATAAAGTTCGTTTAGATATAAGTTCTTCAAACTACCCAAGGTTCGATAAAAATTTGAATAATGGAGGTGAAATGTATGTTGCCGGCGATACTCTAATTGCTGAAAATTCGGTTTTTCATCAAATTGGAAAAGAATCGTTTATTAATCTGCCTTTTGTGAGCTATGCATTGGGGAATTCGAATGACTTATCGGTAGCGAGAGATTTTAGAATTTTTCCTAATCCATCCGAAAGCGATTTTTTTGTTGAAAGTCTTTCAAATTCAGTAAAAGAAATTGAAATATTTACAATAACAGGAGAAAATGTTTATACTGAAGTTTTTTCTAACAATAAAACATTTGTAGAAGTAAAAACAACTTTACCTGCAGGAGTTTATTTTATTGGAGTAAATGGAACAACCTGCAAAAAACTAGTTATTTACTAATAATTCTAAATTCAGTTCTTCTGTTTTGAGCTCTGGCTTCGGGACTTGTATCTTTAATAAGTGGAATAGAGTATCCAAAGCCCTTGTATTGCAAACGAGTTTTGTCTATTCCTTTGGAAATTAGATAGTCGTAAACCGATTTTGCCCTGTTGTTTGAAAGTTTCTTGTTATAATCTTCATTTCCAACATCGTCGGTATGACCTCTTATTTCAATTTTAATTTTAGGATTGGCATTAAGAAAATTAATTAGAGTTGTTAATTCGGTAGTTGACTCTCTCTTAAGTATATAAGAATCCGTTTCGAAGAAAATATTTTTTAAAACTACAATTCCATTTTCTGAATCGGAAATAGGAATTAGGGGAATATTTTTTTCGTAGGGTTTGTTAGTTTCTAGTTTTTCACTTAATGAAAAATTTTCAGAGAAGAACAAGTATTTTTCCTTATTTGCCTCAAAAGCATAATCTTTTCCTGTTGGAAGGCAAACCAGATATTCCCCGTTTTCCGGATTTGATTCTGAGGAAACCACAACAGTATTTGTTTCTAAATCTATTAGTTTAAATTTAGCATGTAATCTCTTTTTAGTAAAACTGTCGTAAACAAATCCCTTAACGTATGTAACGGGCACAGGACGAGCTTCTTCATAAAGGTCGAAGTAATAAATATCTTTTCCTCTGGAGCCGTCGCGGTCGGAAGAAAAATATGCGAGTTGACCGGCAGCATTAACAATCATGCCAATTTCGTCTTTCCATGTATTTATTGGGTAACCAAGATTTACCGGTTCAGACCATTTTCCAAGAGGATCTCTTCTACTTACAAAAATATCCATTCCACCCATACCAATATGACCGTTTGATGTGAAATATAGAGTGTTACCGTCGGGGTGAATAAATGGTGAAGCCTCAATACCTTCTGTGTTAATAGTTTCGCCTAAGTTTTCGGGAGTAGACCATTTACCGTCATCATTCATGTGAGTTACAAAAAGGTCTTGTGCGCCAAATCCACCTTTACGATTGGAAGTAAAATAGAGAGTTTTTCCATCGGAGGTAACTGTTGGTTGCGATTCCCAGTATTCGGTACTAATTGGTGGTTGCATATTTTGAGGAACAGTCCAGAAATTATCGCCTAAATATCTTGCAAAGTATAAATCGCAATGCCCATAATCTTCTTTTCTTTCGCAAACGGTGTAAAACAACCATTGGCCATCTGCCGAGAAAGTCTGTGCCCCTTCGTTTTGTGAGGTATTAATAGGATGTCCCATGTTTTGAGTTGGAGCCCATTTGCCATCAACCTTTTTACTAATAAAAAAATCTTCCTGTGAATTTCTCAAACTTACCGGAAATCTGTCGTCGTATGGTAAAAGCACTGTTGTAATAAGAATTTCCTCATCGGCAGTCAAGCAAGGCCAGTAATCATCGTATTGGGTATTTACGTTTTTCCCAAGATTAATGGGTTTAAATGGAACTGGATTTTTAAAGGAATTGAAGCCAAATTCGGCCCATTTTAGTTTTTTTTCTGCTCTTTCTCTAATAGTTTGATTAATGTTTTGAAATGAAATACATTTCTCCAAATGTCGTTTGGCTATTTCATATCTTCCAATAGAAAGTTCTGCAGCAGCAAGAAAATAGTAAAGCTTTCCATCGAATTCGGGATTAATTTCAACAACTTTGGTATAATATTCAATTTCTTTTTCTATTTGATTATTGTCGTGATAAATATTGGCGTATAAAATATAGGCTTCAAAAAAGTTAGGGTCGGTTTTAATAGCGGCATCTAAATATTGGTAGGCCAAATTATCATTTCTGTTATTGAATTCAGAAAGTGCTTTTTCAAAGAATTTAATTGCTTTTTTCGATTTTGTTGAATAATCCTGAGTGAAACCTGAAATGGAAATAACAAGCAGAATAGTTAAAATAGTATTTCTCATAATTAATTATTTTTCATCAAGTTATGGAATTTTCATAAATTTATGAGCTTGAAGAGAAATTACCCAATCGGGATTGTTTTTAATGTAATCAACAACATCGTGAATAATTTTGTTGTACGCACTCCATTCGGGTTGCAATAATAATTTACATTCGGGAGACACTTTTTTTCTATTTGTTTCAGCCCATTCAAAATCGTTTGTGTTATTAATAATTACTTTCAATTCGTTAGCAATTGGAAAAAACTCAGCCAAGGGAGGATTGTGCTGTTTAGGTGAAAGACAAATCCAATCCCAACTGCCTGTAAGTTTATAAACGCCGGAAGTTTCCAAAAAAGTCTGTATATTTCTTTTTTTTAATTCAGTACAAAGAACTTCCAGATTATAACAAGTAGGTTCGCCACCCGTTACTACAATGGCTTTGGCAGGAAATCCGGAGGCCTTTTCAACAATATCAATTGTTTGGGTAAGTTTGTGAAAATCAGCATTCCATGAAAATTTCGTATCGCACCAGCTGCATCCAATATCGCATCCGCCAAGTCTAATAAAATATGCAGCTTTCCCGGTATTAACCCCTTCTCCCTGAAGCGAATAAAAATCTTCAATTAGTGGCAATGCCAGTCCTTCATCAATTTGTTTTATATCGTAATTCACTTTTAAAATAATTTTGCACGAAATTACTTCTATTCAGAAAAAATACCTAATTCGTTTAGAGAAACTTTAAGTATGCTTTGGACAAAACCTGAATTTTCGTTTGAAAGCATTATTGTTGAGTCGTTAATAAAACAAATTCCTTCAATTTGCGCACTAAAAAAGTCAGGTAAATTTATTCTAAGTTTATTTCCGGAGAAAAAATTAGAGTTTTCGAAATCCCAAAAAATCCAAACAAATGGCACGTATTTGCTATATCCGCATAATGCAATTTTGTTATTATAAGAATCGGCGCCTGTAACTAAGCCGTTTACATTAAAGCTGTCTTTAGCCTCCAAAATGTAATTGTTGGGAGTTTTTGGCAGGTTATAAAGCTTGGTTTTGTTGTCTTGCCAATCTTTTGCGAAAATATACAAACTATCTTTAAATTCTAATATAGCCTCGCAATCGAATGGAGTGGTTGCCCATTTGTAATTGAACCTATTTTGGGACGAATAGCTGAATTCTATTGTTTCTGCTTGTCTTTCAGTTTTTTCTTTAAGTATATTTTCAAGTGGAACTTTGTAAACTTTTAAATCTTTCCGTCCTCCGGCATTATTGCCAAAATCGCCTATATAAAGGAAGTTTTTATCGTGTGTAAGGTCTTCCCAATCGTTGTTAGTTGCATTGCTAATTGTTGTTCTTTTAACTAATTTACAGTTTTCATCAAAAGAATATACAATGGGTAATCCTCCAGAATCGTTAATAGTAAGGAATTTCTCATTCCAAAAAATTAATGCTGAGTTTTCAAATAATTCATCATCTAATTCGCAAATAACTACTGGTAAATAATTTATGGTAGTATCTATTAATAGATTACCGGTTTTTTGAATTGATTTACTTTTATCATTCTTATTATCGCAGGCAATTAAGACAATTAGGCTTAGCGAAAATAGTATTAGTTTGTGCATCAGTTTTTTTTACAAAGGAAATAGTTTTTTGGAAATTTTGGACAAAAACTTGAAAAATCCAAAAATATGATTGTTAAAATTATACCAAAATAATTGGCCATAATATCAATAAGCATTCAAAATGTTTATCTTTGGCGTTATGCAATCATCAATTTTTGTGTAAGCAACCATAATTGATTTTTTTGCGTCTTTTTGCTTGTTAACTTTAGACCGGATTTTTATGAAAAAACTTATTTCATTATTAATTATTATTATTTCCGTTTCATGTGTGTTTGGCCAGGGTTCCGGAAATGGAATGAATTTTAGCGGAGCTTCCAAAACATTGTATTTGATTTCTTCTTCCGATATTGATTTTGCCGGCACAGACGATTTTACAATTTCCGGATGGTTCTATTTTAGTAATAATAGCGATTTTCAAACTATCTTCGATAAAACTGTTAATATTGGAGATAATGGGAAATTTAATATTCATATTGATGTTAGTCCGGCAAGTCGTTTTAGGTTTAATTTAAATCAGGAAGGTTATTCCTGGGAACAGCTTATTTCTAATGCGGTTTTGCCTGATAATACATGGATTCATTTTGCTTGTGTAAAACAATTAAATATCAGTAGATTATATATTAATGGAGTTCTCGATAATAGTCTTTCTTTAACTAATGCTCTGGCCGGAACTTCAAATGCAGGAATTAATGTAAACATTGGTAGATTAAGAAGGACAAGTAATTTTTACTATAAGGGAAGTCTAGATGAAATTTGTATTTACAGAACTGCATTACCTCAATCCACAATTCAGGAATGGATGTGTAAAACGGTTACTGCCTCCCATCCTTATTACAGCAGCCTTGTTTCATATCTTAAAATGAACGAGGGTTCTGGTACAAGTTGCTTTGATGCCTCGGGAAGTGGAAACCACGCTTATGCCATTGTGGGAGGCGCTCCCCTCTGGATTGTCTCAGGAGCTGCAATTGGCGATGATTCTGAATATAAATATCCTGTTGATTGGACAGGCCTATCTTTGGTTTATACAAATACAGTTGGAGATGAACTAACCTTATCGGATATTAGCTCTGCAGGAAATTCAGGTGCTCACATTTATTACGTTGGTTCCAATCCTAATTCTTCAACCGGAATTTCTGATATTGGCTCAACTAATAGTTATTATGGTGTTTATCTTACAGATTTTTCAGGAAATTATTCTGTTGAATATAACTACGCAGATTTTACTACAAACTGCGATGCCTGTAATCCACTTTATGCCAGAAATGATAATTCTGTAACTGCTTGGTCTCCAATAAGCGCCTCTCATGCTAGTTGCACCTCAACGGCGGTAAATGAAAGTAGTGTTAGTCAGGTTTTTAGATCGGAATACTTTGTTAGTATACAGGACCTTGAGATAGATTTGGGGTCGGATAGTGAATTTTGCGAAGGAAACAGTCAATTACTCGATGCTACTTTGGTTGCAGGCTCTTCCTATTTATGGAACGATGCCAGCACAAATCCAACTCTTTCCGTTAATACAACAGGGCTATATGATGTTATAGTTAGTTTTGAAGGCTGCACACTAACCGATGAAATTGACATTACGGTTAATCCTAATCCAACCCTTTCTTTGTCGGGTCTTGATATACTTTGTACCGGAAATAGCACCGGAGAGATAACCTCTACTGTTTCAAGCGGCACAAGCCCTTACAATTATTTATGGGACAACAGCAGTACTTCTGCCGATTTAACCGGAGTTTCTGCAGGAACTTATGTGCTTACAGTTACCGATGATAATAGCTGTACTGTAAGCGATTCGTATACTCTAACAGAACCTGCAACAGCTTTGTCGGGTAGTATTTCAGTATCATCTGATGTTGTATGTTATGGAGAATCAAATGGTTCGGCAACAATTACCGCAACCGGTGGAGTTGGGCCATATACGTATTTATGGTCTAACGGTCAGACTTCTGAAAATCTTACAGGTGTAATTGCCGGCGATTATTCTGTGGTGGTGACTGATTTTAATGGATGTACTTTTTCTTCCTCTGTAACAATTACCGAACCTGCCGAACTTACCGGTATAATTTCAGGACAAAATATTTCTTGTAACGGAGCTGCCGATGGTGAAGTTTCTATTGCTGTTACCGGTGGAACTGGATCTTATTATTACAATTGGAGTTCCGGTGGTTCATCAGATACTGAAACAAATTTGGGCCCCGGAACTTATTTTGTAACGGTTATCGACGATAATAGCTGTTCTTTTATAGAAAGTGTTACTATTACACAACCTCAGCCATTATCTCTTTCCTTTATTTTTGAAAATGTTTCTTGCTTCGGATTGGCCGATGGTGTAGCCAATGCAAGTGCAGGTGGAGGTACTTCTCCTTACACATATTCATGGTCGTCGGGTGGAAGTTTGGCTTCTGAGGGAGGATTAGTTGCCGGAAACTATTCTTTAACTCTTACTGATGATAATGGATGCTCTATTGAAGAATCATTTACAATTACCGAACCTAATTTACTTGAATTAACCATTGATAAAACAGATGTTCTATGTTTTGGCGATGGAAATGGAACCGCAGAAGCTATAGTAACAGGCGGAACTTCAACTTATTCTTACCTTTGGTCTAATACGTTAACAAGCTCAACAATAACAAACCTTGGCGGCGGAAATTATTCTGTAACAGTAACCGACCAAAACTCCTGTACCGTTGAGGCATCAGTAGAAATTTTGGAACCGGCAGTTTTGGAAATACTTCCTTCCCAAACCAATGCTTCTTGTTATGGATTTAGCGATGGAATTGCTTCTGTTGTTGTTTCTGGAGGAACATTGCCATATTCTTATTTATGGTCGGGAGGAGAAACAACAGATAATATAAGCGGCCTAATTGCAGGGCATTATAATTTAACTGTAACCGATGCAAATAATTGTGAAATTCTGCAAACAATAACAATTACTGAACCAAATCAATTACTGTTGAATTTCGATTTTACTTCTGCCAATTGTGGAAATCCTGATGGTACAGCAACTGTAAATCCAACCGGAGGAACAAGTCCATACACTTACCAATGGGATGCATCTGCAGCCGGTCAGACTACTCAAACTGCTATAAATCTAATTCCGGGGAATTATTCAGTTACAGTTAGCGACATTAATTCTTGTTCTATTTCAGGAAACGTTAATGTAGATGAAGTTGGTGTTCCAATTGTTTCTTTGGTTAATATTATTCAAAACCCTTGTTACGGCAATAGTTTGGGAAGTATAGAAGTTACTGTTTCCGGTGGGGGAACAGCACCCTTTTCATACTCATGGTCTTCGGGAGGAAACTCGGAATTGGAAACCGGTCTAGCAGCAGGAACTTACGAAATAACTGTAACTGATGTAAATTCATGTTCTGCAAGTCAATCTTTTACAATTACTGAACCTTTGGAACTTAATTCAGCAATAATTAATGTAACCAACCTTTTGTGCTACGGCGATAATAGCGGTTCAGCAGAGGTTGTTCCAAGCGGAGGGACTGCTCCTTATTCTTATTTATGGTCAGATGCCGGTTCTACTTCAACAGATGTCTTATCCGGTGTACCGGGAGGTTGGTATTTTGTAAGTATTACAGATCTAAATAATTGTACAACAGTCGATTCAATTGAAATATTTGAGCCTGAAAACTACTACCTTACTTTTAATACAATGGCCGAAAATTGTGGTCTGGGAGATGGTACAGCGGCAATTACACCTGTAGGAGGTACGCCGGGTTATACTTATTTCTGGGAAACAACTGATACAGATAGTCTCATAATTGGTTTGGCATCAGGCAACTATTCTGTTACTGTAACTGATAACAACAATTGTACATTAACACAAACTGTTTTTGTTGATTTACAAGGTGTTGGAGATGTTTCAGTTAATCTGCTTTCGGGAATTAAATGTTATAACGAAGCTTCGGGTTCTTTGGCTGCTGCAATTGTTGGAGGAACTGCACCATACTCCTTTAGTTGGAGTAACGGAAGCACAAACGACACATTAACAATGCTAATGGCAGGTTATTATTTTGTTACAATAACCGATGGAAACAATTGTGTTGTAACTGATAGTATGGAAATTACCCAACCGGATCAAATAATGATTGATGTTTCAATAGTGGATGTAATGTGTTATGGAGATTCTACCGGTAGTGCAATTGCAAGTGTTTCGGGAGGAACGCCGCCATACAATTATTTATGGTCTAATGGTCAAACCGATACCATTTGCATTAATATGCAGGCAGGAGGTTATTCAATTACAGTAACAGACGATAATAATTGTATTAGAATAAGACCAAATATAGGTGTTTTTCAACCTGATGAACTAATTGCAACAATTGATACAGTTGCGGAAATTCTTTGTTACGGAAGCAATGAAGGTGTGCTTGAAGTTAGTGCTTTAGGGGGAACAATTCCTTATTCATATTTATGGGAAAATGGTGATACTAGTCATATAAACAGAGATTTGCCTTCGGGTTCTTATACAGTAACAATTACCGATGCCAATCTGTGCAAACTTTCTTTGGCGGCAAATTTGACTCAACCTATTGAAATTACAATAGCCACCGACACAATTTTACCTGCCAGTTGTTTGGGCAATAACGATGGTTACATAAATATTTCTGCTGAAGGTGGAACAGGAGAATTCAGTTATCTATGGTCTAATGGCAATATTGGTGATGAGGCTGTAAATTTATCTGGAGGAATTTATTATGTTACAGTTAGCGATATTAATTCATGTGCACAAACTGCTGAGTTTACAGTTGGTGAAAATTCAGGTTCCTGTATAGAAATACCAACAGCTTTTACACCTAATAACGACGGAGTAAACGATTATTTCGAAATAGAGAATGTTCATTTAATTGAAGAAATTGAAATTGAAATTTACAACCGATGGGGTCAACTAATGTTTAATTTTATTGGAACCGGAATTGAATATTCAGGTAATGAAAGACAATGGGACGGAACTTACAATGGTGAAGAAGTAGCTTTTGGCTCTTATATTTACATAGTAAAACTTTCAAGTGTAGAAACTCCATACAATGGTGTAGTTACAATTGTTAGATAAAACTCTGCACAGTATTTGTAATTAGTTTTTGCAAAACCACGAAGTTTAGTATTTTTGTTCTTTCTAATTAAAATTGAACTATGATGCAAGCCTGTAAGTTTATAATAACCGTCGTACTTATTGTGTTTTCTTTCACTTTGTTTAGTCAGGTTGAAAAATCTACAACAAAGAAGATAATAAATGGAAAGACATTTCTTATTCATAAAGTAAAGCAGGGTGAAACTTTGTTTGCAATTAGCAAGGTTTATGAGGTTAGCAGAGAAGATATTGCAATGGAAAATCCAATAGTTTTTGAAGGTCTTCAACCCGACATGGAGCTGAAAATTCCTCTAAAAACTACTGTTTATGTTGAAGATGAGAATTTTCAGGTACATATTGTTGAGGCCGGAGAAACTCTTTACGGTATTACAAGAAAATACAAACTAGATGCCAACGAAATAGCAAGTCTTAATCCGGAGGTTTCATCGGGATTAAAACCCGGGCAGAAACTTAGAATTCCAAAAAAGCATAATACTAGTCAATACCATGTGGAAAAAAATTCCAAATACCTTTACCATGTTGTTGAAGCCAAACAAACCCTCTATTCTTTATCGAAGCAGTATAATGTTGATATCAACGAAATTTATTCTGTTAATCCCGGATTAAAGGAAGCGGGACTTAAAGAAAAGGATGTAATAAAAATACCTAATAAAAATTATTCTCCCCCTTTGTTGGTTTTTCCTGAAGACAATCAAGTAAAAGATACCATTCCTGAAATACTTGATGAAGAAATTCCGGTTTCTTTATGCGATAGTTTTAATTACAAAGAATATGGAAAACCATTTAATATTGCATTGTTTATTCCACTTTATGCTGCCAAAAATTCAGCTGTTGATGTAAAAAAAGTTATTCAGGAGCAACAAAATTTCTATCCCGGAACCAGATTTATTGAGTTTTACGAGGGAGTATTATTGGCTTTAGATTCCTTAAAAAATTCGGGAATAAGCATAAATCTTACTGTTTACGATACTGCAAAGGATAGTGCCAGAATAGCAACTGTTTTGCAGGATAGCAAGATGAAAGATATTGATTTGATAATTGGGCCTTTCTTTAAAACCACTCTGGAACCTGTTGCCGAATTTGCCAAGGATAATAATATTCCAATTGTATCTCCACACTCATCAAAAAGCGATTTTATTTCAGAAAATCCAAATCTAATTTTCCTTAATCCTAATCTGGAAATACTTGTTGATGAGACAGCAAAAAAGACTTTGTTGCTAGGAAATCTAAATGTGATACTAGTAAAAACAGGAATTAAGGCCTCAGACCAAACCATTGACCTCTACAAAGCTGCATACGAACAACATAAAGATTCGGTGGCAATAATTGAAATTGATTATGCTTCTAAAGGAATGTCGGGAATAATTTCTAGTTTAAAAGCCGATAAAAACAATATTGTTGTTTATACCGCAACAGACAGATCAACGGTTTTAAAGTTTATAAATTTCTTTTATGCCGATGTTTTTAAAATGGAAAAAACCTTTATCACACTATTGGGAATGCCTATTTGGAAGAATTACGATAATATTGAGGTGGAAAATCTTCACGATCTGCAATTTATGGTTGGAAATACTTCCTATGTAGATTACAACCATTCGGAAGTTAAGCAGTTTATTAGAAAATACCGAAAAGTTTATCACACAGAACCTTCCGACAGAAGTTTTATGGGTTACGACATTATGATGTTCTTCGGAAAAATATTATACTCTCATGGAAAAGATTTTATTCCTTGTCTTCCGGATTATAAACAAAAACTTCTGTGTACCGACTTTAAATTCGAGAAAGTGTCTGAAGAAGGTGGCTTTGCAAATAGTTTCTTAATTTTGGAGATTTACGATAAAGAATATAATGTTGTTCCTCTAGAAAAGTTTATTCTTTCAAACGATGTTGAATAATTATAAAATCCTTGGTTCTATTTTCTTGATGCTTTGCGGCTTATTGCTCTTTTCGCAGCATGAAGAAGATAAGCAGAAATACTATCCTGTAACAGACCCCGCAGTTTTAGAAAAGTTGGAGCAATGGCAAGATATGAAATTTGGTTTGTTAATGCATTGGGGAGCCTACAGCCAATGGGGAATTGTTGAATCCTGGTCAATTTGCCCCGAAGACTACGGTTGGTGTGAACGAAAAAAGGGAGAAAATCCTAATAATTACTTCGAATACGTTAAGGAATACGAAAAACTAAAAACAACATTCAATCCCACCGATTTTTATCCGGAAAAATGGGCCAAAGCTGCAAAAGAAGCCGGAATGAAGTATTTGGTTTTTACTACCAAACACCACGATGGGTTTTGCATGTTCGATACAAAATACACAGATTATAAAATTACCGATTCTGCATGTCTCTTTTCTCAAAACAAAAAATCAAACGTTAGTCTGGAGATTTTTAACGCCTTTAGAAAAGAAGGATTATGGGCCGGCGCATATTTTTCAAAACCAGATTGGCATTCTCCTTTCTATTGGGATCCATATTTTCCGCCAAAAGACAGAAACGTAAATTACAATCCTGACGAGTATCCTGAGAAATGGCAAAAATTTGTTGATTTTACTCATAATCAGATTTTAGAATTACTAAGTGATTACGGAAAAATTGATATTTTGTGGTTAGATGGAGGCTGGGTAGCTAAAGCAGATGAAGAAGAAATTTCAGATTATTGGAAACAAAAAGAATTTGGCAGCGGATTTCTAAAAAGTAGCATAGTTAATCAGGATATTAAAATGGACGAGCTGGTTTTGAAAGCAAGAGAAAAGCAACCCGGACTAATTGTGGTTGACAGAGCTGTTGAAGGTCCGAATCAAAACTATCTTACTCCGGAAAATCGCGTACCTAATAAAGCACTTTCTTTTCCTTGGGAATCCTGTATTATTGCCGGTGGCGGTTGGTCTTGGGTTCCTGAATCAGAATTTAAGACATCAAGAGAACTAATTCATTTGCTTGTTGATATTGTTTGCAAGGGAGGAAATTTACTTCTGAATATTGCTCCATCTCCTCAGGGTGACTGGCATCCGGAAGCTTACAAGAGACTTGCTGATATTGGCGAATGGATGAAAATTAATTCTGAAGCTATTTATGAAACACGAGCCATTGAGCCATATAAAGAAGGAAAAGTCTGTTACACCCTAAAAAAGAACAGCAAAACGGTTTATCTTCTATGTCTTGCTGATGAAGGAGAACAAGAAATGCCTGAATACATTAGGTTTAAAGGTGTTCAACCAAAGAAAGGCTGTAAAGTAAAACTGTTGGGCTACAATAAAGAATTGGAATGGCGACAAGGTGCCAAAGAAAATCTAATTGCAATTCCCAATGAAATTAGAAAAACCCCGCCTTGTAAGTTTGTTTGGGTTTTTAAGTTGATGTTAGAGTAATTATTCTCCTGTTTTTTTATCTCTTTTCCTATCGTGCTCTGAAAGTTTAATTTTTCTAATTCTAATGTATTTTGGAGTAAGTTCAACATATTCATCCTCAGCAATATATTCCATGGCTTCTTCCAAAGAAAACTTAATGGCAGGAGCAATTCCGGTTTTATCGTCGGTTCCGGAAGCCCGCATATTGGTTAGTTTTTTGGTTTTGGTAACATTAATAATAATATCATCGTAACGTGTTGATTCACCAATAACCTGACCTGCATAAACTTCCTCGCCCGGGTCTATAAAGAATTTCCCTCGGTCTTGTAGTTTGTCAATTGAGTAAGCAATAGCAGTTCCAGTTTCCATGGCAATAAGTGCACCGTTTCTTTTAAGTTGAATATCGCCTTTCCAAGGTTCATATCCTTTAAAACGGTGAGAGATAACAGCTTCTCCTTCTGAAACTGTAAGTAATGGATTAGTAAGGCCAATAAGACCTCTGGCAGTAATTTTAAATTCCAGATTTATTCTTTCGTTTCTTGTTTCAATATTTAGGATATCCCCTTTTCTTTTGGTAACAATTTCAATTATTTTACCAGAAAAAGCTTCAGGAACATTAACATTAAGGTATTCAACGGGCTCGTGTTTAAAACCGTTAATTTCCTTAATAACTACCTTTGGTTGCCCTAATTGCATTTCGTATCCTTCTCTTCTCATTGTTTCCACCAAAATGGAAAGGTGAAGAATTCCCCTGCCATATACCTGAAGCCTATCCGGTGAATCGGTATCTTCTACCTTTAATGCCAAATTCTTTTCAGTTTCCTTATATAGCCTGTCTCTAATATGTCTTGATGTTACGAATTTCCCATCTTTTCCAAAAAATGGAGAGTTATTAATAGTAAATAACATGCTCATTGTTGGCTCGTCAACTGAAATTGGCTTAAGGGGTTCAGGATTATCTACAAAGCAAATAGTGTCTCCAATATCAAAGTTGTCCATTCCCATAACGGCTACAATTTCCCCTGATTTTACTTCGGCTTTGGTTCTTTCTTTTCCAAGTCCTTCGAAAAGATAAAGCTCCTTAACTACAGATTTGTTTACCAATCCGTTACGTTGCACAATAGCTACCTGATCGCCTTGTTTAATGGATCCGCGGTGAATTCTGCCAACTGCAATTCTGCCCATATAAGAAGAATAATCGAGAGATGAAATCTGAAGTTGTAAAGTTCCGGGATTTTCTTTTGGGGCAGGAATATAATTTATAATGGTGTCGAGTAAAAACGAAACATCCTGAGTTGGAGTTTTCCAATCCGGCCCCATCCATCCCTCTTTTGAAGATCCATAAACCGTTGGGAAGTTCAATTGACTTTCGTTAGCGTCGAGTGAAAACATCAACTCGAATACTAATTCATTGGTTTCTTCAGGATTACAGTTTGGTTTATCTACTTTATTTACAACAACAATAGGTCTCAGGCCAAGTTCGAGAGCCTTTTGGAGAACAAAACGAGTTTGAGGCATTGGACCTTCAAAAGCATCAACAAGTAGAAGAACACCATCGGCCATATTTAGAACCCTTTCAACTTCTCCACCAAAGTCGGAGTGACCGGGAGTATCAATTATATTAATCTTTGTGCCTTTATAACGTACCGAAACATTTTTTGCAAGAATGGTAATACCTCTTTCTCGTTCCAAATCGTTTGAATCAAGAATAAGTTCACCCATTTCTTGATTTTCCCTGAACATTTTTACCTGATGAAGAATTCTGTCAACCATTGTAGTTTTCCCATGGTCAACGTGGGCTATAATGGCTATATTTCTAATTTCCATTTTACATTAATTTAATAAATAGCCGGCAAAAGTAGTTAAAAGGATTTAGTTAAAAGTAAAGATTGAGTTAATTTGTTGCTTTTTTGTTATTAAGGTTGGTTGGTGATTTGGTTTCTCTCTTTTCCTTTGCAATAAACTAACTATATTAGAAAGAAAAAATAATTTCAAAAGAAGCAAAAGGATTAATGGGCATTTCTTTAATATTTTGCGTTAGGTTTATTTTTGGAAAAGAGAATTTTTGGGTGTAATATTGTTGTTAGGGTTATTAACCCAACTGCTTTTATTAGCCAAGTTCAGAATTATCACCGGTAAATCCATCTCTATCATCGGCCATATTTATATGTTGATCATTGTCCATATAATATACAAGAATTCGTGCAACATCTCTTAGGAAGTCGATTCTTCCAATATCTATTCTGCTTATTTTCAGACCTGTTCTTTTTTCCAAATCCTCAATTAATTCTTCCCTTCGTTCGGGATGTATAAGCTCAATATTTTCGTATATTATTAGTTTACATGATTCATGTTTAAGTCTTCCAAATTGTTCCATAATTAGCACAATTAGCAAAACCGCAAAATTTGTAAAAGCAATTTCTGCAAAGGATATTTTTTTATTGGCAAGGGCATTAACAACGGCAAGACCAATAACAATAAATAGATATGTCATTTCTTTTATTGGTATAGGATTGGTTCGGTAACGAATTATTCCGAAAATTGCAAAAAGACCAAGTGCAAGGCCAAGTTGCAGCTTAATATTATCGAGTAAGAAACAAAGAATAAAAACTACGGTATTAATCATAAGGTAAGTGAAAAGATAGTCTTTCCTTTTGTATTTTGGGAAATATATTAATCTAATAATTATAAAAGCTATACCAAGATTAAAGCCAAATCTGGCAAGCAGCATGTAAAAATCAGCTTCGTCGAAAAAATTCAGACCCATAAAAGTTGTTTGAGTCAATACAAACAGATTTGTCATTTTTGTAATTTATTAATTGATAATAGTTTTCTTTTAAAAATATTTTTCTTGACGGAATTGTCGGTTAGAACTGTGCCAATGCAGTATTTACTCATTCCCGAAGGATATATTTTTTTAGATTTCAACAACTTAACAAAGTCTGAACAGCATGAAGGCTCTTCTCTTTTTACTTCAGCCACAACAAGATTCAGTATTTTTTGTTTTTTTGTTTCGGTTTGGAATTTCAGATTATAATCTATGGTAATTCTTTCTTTTTCGGTTTTATTAATGAGGGTAATTCTAGTGAAAAAATTTGTTACTGCAGGTTGTAAATTTTCAATGGAATAGGGTGTATTTTTTTTAATAAACTCATTATCTTTAATTTGTAATTCGGAGTTAAACTTTTCCCTTAAGATTCTTTTCTTAATTGTATGTTCTTTATTGTTTTTAAATTTTATTTCCAGAAATGTTGTACCTGAAACAAGGTATTCTCTTTGTCGAATTTTGTATCTGTTTAGCTTACCGTTATGATGAAGATGGTACATTTTCTTGTCGCTAGTATCGTAGTAAAGAGTGTGATAGTCTAACAATCTTTTATTTTCAATTTCAAGAATGAAATATTTATCTTCTAAGAGCCCTAGAATTTCCGGTAGAAGCTCAAATTTTAGAATAAATTTTGTGTCGTTTCTATTAAAAAGCCTCATTCCATCTGCTTTTTCTAGACTTAATGGCTCAAAATTCTTACATATTTCATTTATTTTTTCGTACACAATACTAGTTTTTTGCAATAATAATCATTGTTGTCCGATAAAAAAATTGAAAGAAGCTAAAGCGTTTGCTTAGCTTCTTTCGTTTTAGTAGTTTTGTTTTTCCACAAACATACTACTATGGATAAAAGTACACATTTTTTTGGAACTTCCTTTTTCGCACGGCTAATTTCTTTAATTGACTCAAAAATTATGGCAAAATATTATTTTGAGGTGCATCTAAAAGAAAATCAATATTTAGCTTCAGCGTTTCTTTAGTTCTTGAAACCATTACTTATTAATCATATCGTTCGAGCCCATTCTGGACTCTCACTCTACACACTCACTCTGTTTTAGTAGTCCTACCAAGAATCGAACTTGGATCTACGGTTTAGGAAACCGCTATTCTATCCATTGAACTATAGGACCAAAAAATGTGATACAAAAATAGACAAAAATGTTTATTGTGAAAGAAGTATTTTAGGAATCTTTATGCTACTAAAGAATTTCCTGCGCTATTTTAATTTTTTGGAAATATTTTTTTATGAGTTTAATCTGTAAAAAAAAGCCTGACATTAAATCAGGCTTTGCTTAGAAGTTGAAGATTGAAGTATTTTATTATTATTCTTTTATTATTTTAGAAACATTAACATTGTTTTTGGAATAGACTGAAATAATGTAAATTCCGGGATTTAGCTCTGAACAATCTATAATTGTATTGTTCGAGTGAATTTCTTCCTTGATCAAAATTTTCTTTCCAGAAATGTCATTAATCACAACTTTTTCCAGATATTCACCAACAATAGTTAAATTATTAGTAACCGGGTTTGGTGCAATAACAGGCTTTTCAGTTTTGTAATTAAAAATAGATGAAAGAACTACTGAGTATATTTCTGAAGATGAGTAACAATCACCATTAGATACCTGAACGAAATATTCACCATTTGTTTCAGGTAAAAAAATTGAGTCGGTTGCTTCGGATATTATTTCACCATTAAAATACCATTGGTTTCCAATAGGTGAACTAGAAAATAGAGTATCGCTTACGAATGTTATCGTAGGTATTTCAGGGCTAGATAAAACATTAACGTAAAGATAAGCGGAGTCGCCTTCTCCATTCGAATTAATCGGAGTAACAATTATATAACCTGAGGAAGCACCAGACTCAACAAACAAAGAAATACTTGATTCATTACTTGTTCCTGTAAAACCTTCAGGTGTTTCCCAAAGATATTCATTTGCATTAAGCACAGGATCTATTTCAAAAGAGTGAAATTGATTGTCGCAAATATTTTCTGATCCATTTATTATTCCTGCAGGAAATGGAGGTAGGGGATTATCTTTTTTAGCAATAAAGCCATTTTTTATTTCAGCTTTTGAATCTGCCTCTTCTAATGAAAATCCAACAAAATAAATATCGCCTAAATTACTTGTGTAAATACTTCCGGAATTTGTTCCACCCATATCGCCACAGTTCCTTGCCCACAATGGATTTCCCAAACTATCAAATTTACAAATCATAATATCGTCATATAAACCATCAATAGATACACCGTTTGCTACTAATGTATCTTCTCCAATAATTGCAGTTCCATCAAAACCTCCCATTACGTAAATATTCTTTTCCATGTCGGCAGAAATATTATAACCCATTTCATAATCTGTGTCATAATCAGAATAGCTTTTTAACCATAAACATCGTCCATCTGAATTTAGTTTTAAGACAAACATTGCGGCCTCAAAACCCAATGGATGGGAAATTACACAAGTATCGAATGAAAAAGATTCCAGATATAACCCCGTTAAATACACCCCATTTTCATCAGCATAGAAATCTGAAACATCAGCAAATGTTGCAGTAAAATCTTCATGTGCTGCCCATTGACAAACACCATCATTATCGAATCTAATAATCATTGGCCCATAACCATTTGGGGTAACAATACCATTACCAAAATCAAAGTTTCCGGTTGAATGTAATAAAATAGTGTAGCCTAATACATCTGTTTCAATATCGGTAAAACCTGTTACACCAGCCCAAAAATCATCGTCACCAACAATATTTATTCCCAATGCATTACCGGCAGAATCAATTTCAACAACATAGCTAATAATCCTGTCAGTACCAGCCGTTCTTGTAATTGTGTCAAAAAGGAAATCTTGTTCGTATGTTCCACCAAAAACAATGCGATTATTATTCATTACCCTAATTTTTCTTGCACAGGTTCCGTTAGCATTGCTTTCAATTTCATTTTCCCATACCAAATTCCCATTTTCATCATATTTGGCAATAAAAGATTGATTTTCATAAACAGTACCATTGGCAAATAATTCCCCATAATAATCCATTGAGAAATAGAGATTTCCTAATGAATCAACATCAATATCACTCAAAACATAACAATTCGTTAAAAATGATTTAGCCCATTGAACTTCTCCCAAAGCTGACATTTTACATAGAAATAATGAGGTTGAGGTGTTTGATAATAAAGTGTCCAGTCCCAACACAATTGTATCACTAAAATAGCCCAAAACATACATATTATTCTGATTATCAATAACAATACTTTTGGCTTTATTTTCGCAATTAGAATGAAGTGTAGTTGACCAATTCCATTCCATTTCTTGAGAACTAGCAAAATTTGAAAATAATACTAACACCACTAAATAAACTAGTTTTTTCATAATTATTCTATTTTTTTGATTATTGTGCAAATGTATAAAATAATAAATAATTAGCAATGAAGGTTGTAGTTTTTTAGAAGTTTATGTAAAAAAATTTTAATAAAAAAAGCCTGACATTAAATCAGGCTTTTTTCAATTTTGTTTTTTCAGATATTAGAATTTTAAAGCAATACCGCCTTGGAAAATGGCTTTTGCAATACCTACTTCTGCATATGCACCAAAAGTTGGTGCAAACATAAATCTGCATCCAAAAGTTGTTTCGAAACCAAATGGCATTAAATTTTCATAGGATAAATTACCATAATCAGGGTCGTTGTCCTCTAAACTCCATGAAGCAATTCGGTATCCCATACCAAATCCCCAGTCAAGGATCAATAACATCGCTGTCTCCAAAATGTATGTTCATTCTGGCAAGAAAACTTAATGTAGACCATGTAATTGATGCTTCGTAAGGTTTTCCTTCTGAATTAAGCTGATCAAGTTCTTTATAACTAACTTTTGCTCCTGCATAGGCAATGTTTAACCCAATACCAATTTTTTCGCTGGCTGCATATTCGTACTTAACAAACATTGGTCCGGTGATATTGATTTTCAGTTCGTCGTAAACTTCATAGGTATTAAAAACTGCCTGAATAAAGTTTCCAAAACCATAACCTAACTGAACATAGTTTTTACCTTCTTCAAAAGCCTGAGATTTTGAACTGAAAGGATTTGTTAAAATAGCTGCTAAAGCAACAAATCCAATAAATTTTGTAATTTTT
>JAFGXD010000153.1 GCA_016936815.1 Bacteroidales bacterium | reverse complement strand
TAATATTTGCTTTGTGTGGTTTACACTAATCATTTGAACTTCATGCTTATAACTGTTGTAAGTCTCGTCCAAATACCTGTATACTTTATTTATATCAACCTCAAAGTCATAATAATCCTTTAAGTACTTTACTGTTGCCCTCTTGCTGCCCGGAAAACTTAGTATTTACAGAACAAGGTGTATGAAATTGTCATCAAAAATGCTTGTGTCTATAAATACAAGCTACTTGTAATTGCCAGAACCCACGTCGACAACCATAACGCTTGTACTTCCTGAACGATTCCTTTTCTTCTTTACGAACATATACACAAAGGTGTAAATTTTTCCTTTGCACCTCCCAAAATACTGTTATATGTTTTTGATTATTTTTGTAACGAAGTCAGGAGGAAGGAGTAAAATTCCTAAATATCCTCATCGTTAATGTTGTATGATTGAAGGAATGGGGAACAAAAAAAGCTGCCCGTTTAGAGCAGCTTTTTTTTGAATAATTAGTTTCCTACGCTTTCTTATAAACAATAGCAACAACCGTTTTATCGTCGCCACCCATGTTAATTGTTAAGCCGTAAGGTTTTTCGGGTTTAATTTCAATTTGAGCATCGCCTGTTTTGCCTGTAAGTTGTTCCCAGATTGTTACCGCTTGGTGAACTCCTGTTGCTCCTGTTGGATGTCCCCAACCTACCAAACCTCCGGTTGTGTTAAATGGAACTTCTCCATTACGGGCAGTTTTTCCTGCTGCAACATATTCAGCTCCTTTTCCATGTGGTGCAAGTCCAATTGCTTCAACTGCCAAAACTCCGGCAATTGTAAAACAATCGTGAGTTTCTACTGTTCCAAGTTGGTCTTTTGTAATACCTGCCGATTCTAAGGCTTTTCTAACAGCTTCTTTTGTGGTTTCCATAACTGTTAAATCGCTTGGATTTTCTGCAATGTTATATTCTGCCATTCCCAAACCTATAACCTCAACTGCATCTTTTTTGGCAATTCCGGCTTTTGCAAGTCCTTCTTCCGATAAAATAGCTATTGCAGAAGCTCCATCTGATACTTTGGAACAATCGAACACATTAAGATGTTCTAAAAAGCTTTTTGGATTTGGCTCCATCATCCCAAGCTTCATTGGGTCGGGATTTGAATTATGATGCTCCTGAGCGGTAGGACAAAGTCTTGCGTTATCAATAGCATTTTTGTACCATGTTGCTAAAGCTTTTCTTGTGTATTCTTTACCAAATTTTTCGTAATATGCACCGGCTCTGTCGCTAAATTTTCCGGGGAAGAAATAGGCGTGTCCTTCTTTTCTTTCGCTGAAATGACCTGCTCCGGCCAAAACATCGGCTACATAAATGGCTTTCATGGTATTTTGTACTTCAACACCCATTGAAAGAACAACATCTGCTGTTTCGGCAAGAACCGATTTAATTCCTGCTGCCAAAGCCAAGGCTCCCGATCCACAAGCTCCCTCAACTCTTGTTGATGGAACAAATTTTAAACCGGGGTCTATCATTGGAATAAATGCAGCTAAGTGACCTTGATTGTTGAAACGGGCAGCCATAAAATTTCCAATTACAGCTTCGTCAACGTTCTTAGCACCACCAATTTGTTTTAATACTCCTTGTCCGGCTTCAACAATAAGTTCGTCTAGTCCGGCACGTTCTTTTTTAGGATTAAACTCCTTTCGACCTGTACCCATGGATATTGTATTATATCCGGCGGCCATATATACTTTTTTTCTCAATTTCATTGTTGTTGTTTTTTAGTTAAAAAAATTGTTGATTGGTCCATAAGCATGGAAAAATCCTGTTAGCATTACGGTGTTTACATCTTCTTCGTTGTGAGCTACTTTGTCGGAAACAAGCTGCTTTCCAATCTCACATGAACGAAGTCCGTAAGTTTTCGCAATTTTTGCACCCAGGTTATTCATTTCCTTTAGCTGAGCAAATACAGGAGCTAAAACTTCCTCTCTTTTCTTGTTTCCAATAACTGCTTTCCATGGCTTAATTCCCTGTGGCATTGCGCCAAGTTTTTCGTCGCACTTATTCTGGAAAGTTTCAATAGCAACGTATTCCTTTTTTTCGATATTGTAAACAGCAATCGGTTTTCCTTTTTCATATTTAAGAAAACCATCTTTTTGTGAACCATCGGAATTCTGACCACCAAGTACGCCCACAGCAATCATTTTGTCGAGTAAGGAGCTATGTAAATTTTCGTTGGGAAGATATGGATTCATTACGCTCATAATGTACGAACAAACTTCAACACCAACATAATCAATTAATTGAAAAATTCCCATTGGTCTTACAAGAAAGTCTTGTGTTACTTTGTTAATGCAGTAAATTCCTTCAGCAAGCGACATTTCTCCGGCAAGTTTTTCGGCTTCCTGAATTCCATGCAATGCATCGCGCATAAAATGACCGTTGCCAATAAATCCGGCAAAATCGTTAGATGGAACTACAATTTTGCCAAGTTTTTTACTAAATTCTCTGGCAAAAACATCAAGCTCATCTTTTGTGTTTTCAGCTTTAATAATTTCAACAAGTTTCTGAATAGCAGGTGGATTGTAGAAATGAACGCCAAGAACTCTGCCTTCAAGACCTGCCTCTTTGTCGAGATTTGTAATTGGAATTGAGGATGTATTAGTGAAGAACCAAGGCTTGTTGGGGTTGTTGTTGTTAATCTGACTGAAAATCTTTACTTTTAATGCAGGATCTTCTTTAATAGCTTCAAAAATTAAGTTCGATTGGTAAGTTGATTCCAGAATTGTTGTTGGTCTTACAATACTAACTACATCTTCTGTATATGCTCTTATAATATCGAAATTTTCGATAAGGTCTTTTCTGTCGGAATAAACCTGACGAAGAGCAATAATTTTCTTCTCAGCTACCTTAAGAGCCTGAGCGCGAATGTATTTCATAAGGCCTGAAAGAGCCTCACTTGAGACGTCCATTGCATTAAGGACAAAATGTTTCCCTTTATTTTCGGGTTTTAAACTAAGGTCAGTCATTTCTAATGCTGTAAGCAAAAGAATACCGGAGCCCATCTTGCCGGCTGCACCAAGCACCGACACGTTTTGTAATCTTTCGGTATAATCCATAATTGTTTGTTTATATCAATTAATTAATATGTTACTAAAATTTTTACCAGTTTGGTTTTCTTTTTTCAAGGAAAGCACTGGTTCCCTCTTTCATTTCAGGGGTGGTAAAAAGTCCTGCAAATGCGTTGGCTTCAATTTCACAACCTTCTTCAAGAGTTCCGTTTAGTCCTTTTCGTATAACTCTTTTGCCGGTTTGAACGGAAATGGCGCCTTTGGTAGTTATTAGTTTGGCAATTCTGTAAACCTCATTCATAAGTTCTTCAGGTTCTGTTACTTTCTGAATAAGTTGCATTCTTAAAGCATCATCAGCACTAATCATTTCACCGGTTGTAATAAGGAAAAGAGCGTCACCCGGGCCAATTAAGCGAGATAGACGTTGAGTGGCTCCGTAGCCGGGAATTAATCCCAGATTAACTTCCGGTTGTCCGAATTTTGCTTTTGCACTGGCAATACGGAAATCGCAGCCCATTGCCAATTCCAGTCCACCTCCAAGTGCAAATCCGTTAATTGCTGCAATTACAGGAACTTTCAAGTTTTCTAAACGGCTAAATGTGTTCTGTCCTATTTTGGAAAACTCATAACCTTCTTTTTGCGACATATTGTTCATTTCTGCAATATCGGCTCCGGCAACAAAAGCTTTTCCGGCACCGGTAATAACAATTACTTTTACTTCAGCATCTTTTTCAATTGCATCAAGCATGTCGTTCATTTCGCTGTAAAACTGTGAATTAAGAGCATTCATAGCCTCAGGACGATTAATAGTAATTGTTGCAATGCCTTCAGATTTTTCTAACAGAAGAATTTCGTATTTCATAGACGGTATTTTATAGGGTAAATAAAATTTGTTTCCAAAAATAGTAAAAATTTTTTACTTTGAAAAGAATTTTACTTTTACCTATAATTTTGCATAATTGGTGCAAAAATCATTATTCAGCACCAACTCCCAAATCAATTTGTTCTTGGTGACGACGTTGGTAGTTGTTTATTCTGTATGAGAAACTTACACTTACAATTGGAGATTCACCTTTAAAGGAAATTTCCGAATGGTATCCTT
Source organism: Bacteroidales bacterium (assembly GCA_016936815.1). Taxonomy (GTDB): domain Bacteria; phylum Bacteroidota; class Bacteroidia; order Bacteroidales; family GWF2-38-335; genus GWF2-38-335. The sequence continues at coordinate 43,235 of JAFGXD010000153.1, read as the reverse complement.
GGGTTTCTTTGGTAATTCGGTATTCCGAGCTTGCTAAAACATCTGAAATATTTACTACCAAAGTTCCTTTTCGCTTTATTATGTCTTTTCTAAATGCTAATCCAATTACATAGTTTGAATGACGTGTTCCGAAGATTTCAGCGGAAGGACTGGTGTACATACCGGTAAGTTGAAGTCGGGAAAGAGGATTAATTTTGTAGCTGAACGAAAGTCTTCCGTCGTAGTTGTAACTTGTTTGGTTAATTACTGAGCCCGATAAAAATCCTTTTATTCGGTAGTAGTATAAATTTCCACCCAAATTTAAGGAAAATTTTGTACCCAACTCTCTGTTAATCATCAATTCAGTACCTGCCGACTCGGTATTATCCAGATTTTGGTAAGTGAGGTAAAGTCTGTTTACTTCATCAATTTCAACATGCATAACCTTTGTGTCGTGGGTTAATCTGTAATAAAGTCCTCCGGAAAACATTCCCTTTTTCAGTCTTTTAATATAATTAAATTCGTAAGAATCAATATCTTCAGGTCTTAAATATGGGTTTCCTTCCGAATAATTGTACGAATCGGAATAATTTGGATAAGGATTTAATTCCCAGGGTTGAGGTCTGTTTATTCTTCTGGAATAACCTGCTTGTAATTGCTGACCCTTAGCAAGTTCCATTGAAAGGGCAAAAGTTGGATAATAGTTAAAAATCTCAACTTCATAGTCTTCTCCGGTTGTTAGTTGCTCAATTAATCTGTCGGTATATTCTCCTCTTATACCTAACTGATATCCAAGTTTTTTATACTGATTTGAATACATGGAATAAGCCGAATAAATATTTCTTTTGAAATTTGTTGAATTGGTAAAAATTGCATTCTCTTTCCAAGCCATTGCATCCGAATCGTAGTTTTCGAAAACAAAATCGGAAGTTCCGGGATTAAGATGAGCAAGAAGGCCTGTTTCAAATTTCCCTGCTTTTATTGGCAAGGTGTAATCTGCTTTTATTCTTAGATTATCACGAATATTTGTGCTTAATGTTCTCAATTTCATGTATGAACCGGCATTGTCGAAGCCGGTTGAAGAAGTATATTCATCTGAGGTTTCTTTCTGTTCTCCATCCCATTTCCAAGCATTTATACTAGTTTCGAAAACATGTCCTTGTTTAGAAAAGGATTTCCTATAACTAATTGTCCCCGAATAATATAAGCCATCGCTTAAAAAGTAATTTTCAGAAAGGGTGTATTCCTTGCTTGTTGAAGGATTTGTCCATGCTTCATATTTTGTTTCAAAATCTCTGAAAAAACCGTAGCTGCCAATTCCTCCGGAGACTGTAATTAGATTATTGCTATTGAGGTTGTAATCAACACCGGCATTTACGTTCCATGGCCTGAATGTCTGCACTCTTTCCGATCGTTCTTTTAGATTTAAAATGGTGTCTGTCATTGTGTTAACTCTATCTTCCCACGAAAACATATTTCTTGGGCTTTTGTTGTAGGAAGCCGAAAGAAAGTAGTTTATCTTTTCTTTTTTTAGGTTGAAACTGGTATTGCCGCCAAATTTGTTCCAAGTTCCAACATTGGCACTAACAAGACCATTAAGCCCGTTATCTCGGTTTTTCTTCATAACAAGATTTATTATTCCTGAAGTGCCGTCGGGATCGTATTTTGCTGAGGGATTTGTAATAATTTCAATATTTTCAATATCGGAAGCCGGAATTTGTTTCAGCACCTCATTTCCAGGAATAATTGAAGGTTTTCCGTCAATTAAGACTGTAAACGATTGCGAGCCCCGAAGACTAACATTTCCCTCCATATCAACATTTACGGAAGGAACATTCTCTAAAACCTGTGCAGCAGTTCCGCCGGCAGCATTAATGTGCTGTGACACATTTACAACCTTTTTGTCTATTTTATAATCCACATAATTTTTTTCGCCCACAACCTCTACTTCATTAATTAATTCAATGGCTTGCTGAATTTTAATAATCCCCAAATCAACAATTTTATTTTCCTTACTTATTGTTATTGCCGGCACAACAAATTTATTGTAACCAAGAAAATCAGCTGTAAGAAAATAGTCTCCTTCCGAGAGGTTTTCAATCCTAAAACTTCCATCTAATCCGGAAATTGTTCCATTTACAATTGTTGAATCAGCCTTTTTGTAAATCACAACATTAGCGTATTCCACCGGTTTGTTGAGGTTTTTATCAATTATTATTCCTGCAATACTTCCTTTTGCAGCATTCAATGGGATTTCGGTGCTATTTGCAAAAATAGAAAATCCCATAACCAAAATTATTATTAATCCTTTCATAATACCATAAATTAATTGTTAAAAACAGCATTTTCAATTCACATGCCAATTTATTTAACAATCTAATTAATAGCACTTTATAATAGATTAAGTTTGTTTGATTTTGTACGATAACGTACACAACTGTACATTTTTAAGAGAAAGAAAAAGAGGTGTGCAGTAATGAATTATTCGTGTCTAAGAGCAATAATAGGGTCGAGACGAGCAGCCTTCATTGCGGGAGCCATTCCGGAAATTATTGAAACAACAAGGCAAATTACAACACCAAACAAAATCCACATCCAAGGGACTATAAACGGACCGCCGGTAAGTAAAGAAACTCCGTTGCCGGCCATAATTCCAAGAAAAATTCCTAAAGCGCCACCTAGCTGACCAATAATTATTGTTTCAAACAAAAATTGCGATCTAATATCCCCGGAAGTTGCTCCCAAAGCCTTTCTTGTACCAATTTCCCTGGTCTTTTCCGAAACAGCAACAAGCATAATATTCATTAATCCAATTGCCGCGCCAATAAGAGTAATTATTCCTATTAGAGTTGCTGCAATTGTAACGTACGAGATATTCTCGAAAAGCATATTAACAAGACTATCGCTTTTAACAATTTCGAAATTCTCTGCATCTCTAATATTAAGTTTTCTAACAATTCTAAAAAGTCCTGTTGCTTCTCCAACTGCCGTCTCCAGTTCTGTTCCTGAAGTAGGCATTACAGAAATTTCGTAGCTGATACGGTGATTTGGAAAATTCTGCCTTGCATTTGTAAGTGGTAATAAGCATATTTTGTCTCCTGCCGAACCCATGCTGCTTCCTTTTTCTTTTAGCACTCCAATTACTCTGTATTTGCCGCTTCCAATAGTAATATCTTTTCCCAAGGGATCCTGATTAAAAAGAAACAGATTTTCTGCTAACTCACTGCCAATTATTACATAATTGCGGTTCATTTGTATTTCCTGAGAGCTGAAATTTCTTCCTTTTTCTATTTCAAGTCCTGCATTAATTACATAGTTTTCGTCAACTCCCAATAGCGGAATATTAGGATTTGTTTTTTCGGAGTTGAATTTTATTGTTGCCACATTAGAAACAACTGCATAAACAGAGACTTTTGCCGGAAATGTAAATCTTTTTTTAAAATCCTGAGCTTCTCTATAAGTTATTTCGCGGTTATTATTGTCTCTTTGTCCTCCGCCCGGACGACCCCTAGTGTGTTGTTCTTTAATCTTTATGGTAAAAGTATTGCTTCCCATTCGTGTAAACTGGTCGCTAATAGATCCTTTAATTGAATCAATAGCTGTAAGAATTCCCACCAGAGCCATAATTCCAAAAGCAATTATTAAAATTGTTAGCGATGTTCTAAGCAAATTGGAGCGAATAGACCGCAGAGCAATTCTAAAATTTTCACCAAAAAGTGTATAAAACCGCATTTCTGTTTTTTTACAAAGTTAAGGCTTTCTTTTAATAAGTTTTATTGTTCTTTTTCTTTTTGAATTGCCTTTGTGGTTTGTATGTTGTATTAAAAAAGTTTATTAGGGTAATGCCTTAATTCATAGTACAATACCCACGCTTGATATTTGACTTTGCATTAACATGAAAAGGATTATTTATGTTGTATCGGTATTTTTTTTAATCCACATATGTTTCTTTCAAAATACTTTTCACTTCTTTTATCTCTGGTTTTGAAAGTCTGCTCAATAGTTTGATAATTCTCTGTTTATCAATCGTTCTAATTTGATCAAGAACAATCCATCCGATTTTATTGTCATGTTTAATCTCTACTCTTGTGGGATAGTTTTTCGAACCTGTTGTCATTGGAGCTATCACAATTGTTCGTAAATACTTGTTCATTTCGTTTGGAGAAATCACTACACATGGTCGAGTCTTCTTTATCTCACTTCCTATTGTAGGATCGAGATTTACCAGAATTATTTGATATTGATTTATTTCCATTCCTCAAGGTTTTCATCGTCAAATACGTCATTAAACAATAATCTATCATCACCCTGTTCCGACATTTCACTAAAGGCCTTTTCCCATCCTTTTCTTGGTCTTGTTAATGGTTTTATAACTATTTGACCTTTTTCAAGAATTAAATCAACTTTATCGCGGAGGTTATATTTCTCTATTATTGTTTTACTAAATCTAATTCCCTTTGAATTTCCTATCCTTATTATTGCAACTTCCATAAATAAGTATTTTAAATTATGTAATTACAAAGTTAGTACAACTAATCAAAAAATCCAAATGTAATTTCGGGATAAATGAAAAATAATTATCTTTATTGCCTCTATTAATAAACATGGCAAACAAAATCAAAATAGCTGTTAATAAAATATTTAATTACTTCCTAATACCGTTTTTAGTTGTTACAGCTTTTCTTTTTTCAGAAAAAGCAAACTCACAGCAAGTTCTGTCGCCCGATGGAAAAATTGTTTTTGAAGTATTTACCGAAAATGGTCATCTGTTTTATTCAATAATAGTAGATAAAAATAGAATAATTGAAAAATCGGCTCTTGGTTTCGAGTTTAAAAATCAGCCTGCCCTTAAAGAAAACCTTACTATTACCAGCAAAAATGATATATGCATTGACGAAACTTGGAAACCAGTTTTGGGGTATTTTTCTGAAGTGCGAAACAACTACAACCAATCCGTGTTTACCATAAAGGAAACAAAAAAACCTGAACGAAGCATAAATATTATTGTTAGGGTTTACAACAACGGTGCGGCTTTTAGATATTTTTTTCCTGAAGATTTTATAAACGACAGTCTGCTGATTGTTTCCGAAAACACTGAATTCAATTTTGCAAAAAACCATATTGCATGGTGGATTCCTTCCGATGAATTTGCTTTAGAATCGCTTTGGAGAAAAACTCTTCTTTCCGAAACTTCTAATACCTCAACTCCCATTACTATTGAAACAATTTCAGGACATTTTCTTTGCATTCACGAAGCAGCATTAATTAATTATTCAGAAATGTTCTTGAAAAAAAATTCTGAAAAACCATTTTCCTATATTTCCGGTTTATGGCCCGAACCCGACGGAGTCTGCGTAAGAGCCGAATTACCATTTACTACCCCGTGGCGAAGTATATCAATTGCAAGAAAACCGGGCGAACTTATTGAATCATACTTAATTCAAAATCTCAACGAACCTTCTAAAATTGAGGATGTTTCATGGATAAAGCCAATAAAATTTGCGGGAATTTGGTGGGGAATGCATACCGGAAAATACACCTGGCATTTTGGAGATAAACATGGGGCAACAAGCAAAAGAACTAAAGAATATATCGATTTTGCGTCTGAACACGGCATTGAAGGTGTTCTGGCAGAAGGGTGGAATCTTGGTTGGGAAACATGGACTTCGGAAAAAGAAAATATTCAAAATTTTTCAATTGCTTATTCTGATTTTAACCTTAAAGAGGTTGTTGAATATGCAAAAAGTAAAAACGTTCAATTTATTTCTCACCACGAAACCGGAAGTAATATTCCGGTGTACGAGAGTCAGTTAGATTCTGCTTTTCAACTTATGAAAAACTTGGGAATTACTGCTTTAAAAACAGGTTATGCAGGACCAATTATTCCAAAAGGTTACCATCATAGAGGTCAGTTTATGATTAAACATTTTCAGAAAGTTGTAGAAACAGCAGCAAAATACAATATTTGTCTTAACGTACACGAAGGTCCAATGCCAACAGGTTTAGAGCGTACCTGGCCAAATCTAATGACTACGGAAGCAATTCGCGGTAATGAATGGAATGCAACTTATAACGCTACTCCGCCATATCATGCAGTAATTCTGCCGTTTACAAGATTTCTTGCAGGGCCTGCTGACTTTACTCCCGGAATTTTCAAAATTCTTCATTCACCCGAAAAAAACAAAAGACTTTATACAACAATTGCCCACCAACTTTCTCATTTTGTTGTAATGTACAGTCCAATGAAAATGCTTGCCGACGATATTGAAAATTACCAAAATCATCCGGCCTTTAAATTTATTGAAGATGTTCCCTCAACCTGGGATGAAACAAAGGTTTTAGATACTAAACTTGGTGAATATCTGTGTGTTGCAAGACGAAAAGGAAATGAATGGTTTATTGGATGCACAGGTAATGAGAATGCTCATTTATTAAAAATTCCTCTCAATTTTACTGAGAAATCTGCTAATTATCTGGCCGAAATTTATTGCGACCACATTAACACCAATTGGGAAACAAATCCTGAAATAATAGAAATTGGGCAATATTTGGTAAGCTCCGGCGATACAATCTTCGCCCCTTTATCGAAAGCAGGTGGTATGGCAATTCGACTAATTCCTGTTGAAGTAAATTCTTTAAAAAATATTCAAAACATTCAAAAATTTAACAATAACAGCAAGGAAAAGATGACTGTCTTTTCTAAAATAAAAACTTACGGAAACAACAAAGTAGAACATCTAGCTGTAAATAAGGCTGTTGATTTTATTACCCCTTTTAGTGAAAAGTATGTAGGCAAGGGAAATATTACCCTAACCGACGGTGAAAAAGGAACTTACAGCTTTTCCGATGGCAATTGGCTGGGATTTTACAACAACAAACCTGAGTTAATAGTTGACCTTGGCCAAGAAACAGAAGTAAGGAAAATAATTACCGGCTTTTATCATTCTCCAAACGACTGGATATTTCACCCCGAAAAAGTTGAAGTTTGGATTTCTTCAGATGGTTTGACTTACGAAAAAATTGGAGAAAAAGAAAAACTTATTACTGAGCCTGAAGATATTAAAACGGTTAGCCTTGAAAGTTTTGAAATAGAATTTGCTAAAACTAAGACTCAATATGTAAAAATAATAGCCCGTAACTCAGGAAATTGCCCTAAATGGCACTATGCCCCCGGAGAAAAATCATGGATTTTTATTGATGAGGTTGAGGTTTTCTAGATACTGATTAAACATTATCTCCCAAATTTTGTTAGTCTAATCCCGGAATTCTTAATGTTTGTCAACAAAAAAAGAACTTTTGGACGGGTTAGGCGTAATACATTTTGTAATAGTTAATTATCCCGTTCCGAAATCTGACAAATTATAATGCTCCGGGGTAAAATAAAAAAATAGCATGGGTTTATTGCTTATGGAGCAGAGTTTGTCAGAACTTCGGAAACATGGTGATAACCCATGTTTTATTATTTAATAATCACCGAATAATTGTTATTACTCTAAACTTTTTAATTAATTTTCTTTATTAAAATGGAAGATAAAATAACCTTTTATTCCGATTTAAGTTTCACGATTTCAAAATTGTCTCCCGGCAATAAGACTGAAAAACAGGTTTTTAAACTTGTTGAAGATTTTAGAAACAGTGAGCATTTCCAAAAAACTATTTATCATTTGGTTGACCTGAGAAACTGTAATTTTCTTTTTGGAATTGAGAAACTCGACACATTTCTTGAACCAATTATGCATTACAGAAATATTGGCAAAATACTAAAAGGGGCATATATAGTAAATACTACTAAAGAAACTGCCATGATACATCTTTTACAAGAAAAAATGCCTGAATATGTTTATTGCTCAGGACGTTTTTTTGCATTTAAGCATTTAGACCTCGGAATAAGTTACGGACGGTTTCTGGAGTTAATAGACAATTGATTTAATCAGAGTTTATTTTTTTTAAGCAGAATATTTGGATTGATAATTGGCAATACAAAATTTTGAAATGCGGTTCCTTGAAGTTTTGTCAATAATACACCTCTTGAGGTAGAGTAGGTTACAGATGATAGAGCATTTGCCAAATCAGGATTTAACTCCAAACGCTTATTTTTGTCAGCAATGGCAAGTTCTTCCAAATTTTCTATAAGATAAATAAAAACTAGATGAAAATTTCCGGTTGCTTCACATTCATTTTCTCCCTTACAATCTGTCTTAACACTTATTGTAAAATCTGCTTTAGCCAATTTGTCAACTAGATTAAAACTTAATTGCAAAGTGTTATCTAAATGAAAACCAACAGCTTTACCGATTTCAAAATTTTCAGGGGTGTCCACCTGACTCTTAATCATTTTGAAATCGATAACGCTAACCTTTTCCGGATCGAATTTATTTTTATCCTGCATTGTTTAATTCATTATAAGACTCTGTTTCTTCAGCCATTTGCCAAACCATAGTAGTCGTTTTTGTATCAATTTTTTTGTAACTTATAAATGTGTGAATCCTGCACATAAAACCATCTTCTATAAATTCTATCTTTGCCTCTCGCTTGGGAACTTCTAATAATGGTTCTCCTAGTTCAGCAGATATTTTTGCTAAAGATCTAAGGGTAAAGTTGTGTTCCCCACTTAGCCATTTTGAAATTTCAGATGGTTTCTTGTCGAGTTTTTCAGCCAGTTTCAATTTGGTAATATTTTTTTCCCTTAATAGCTGGTTTATGCGAACCACAAGGTCGGCATACAAATCAACGAAGATTTCTAAATCCTTCGTTGTGTTCTTCATTAACCTATCTACAGTTTTGCTTCTCATATTTTATAGAATAATTTCTGTTGTTCCATCAAAGTTTTGCAAATACCTTTCATTTTCAGAAATTTGAATCATTCCCGAATGTAGTGCATCTTCAATCTTTTTGACGAAAGTTTGTGCTTCATAAAATTTCATACTTAAATATTTACTTTCTTGTGTTGCTTGAGATTCTTTGATTCCTCCATTAAAAAGAATAACAATTTGTTCCGATACACGATAGCAGAACAACCGAAGTGGAAAATTTATACCTAAATCCTTTATTTCTTCTACCCATACTTTTGGTTTTGGCGGCAATTCTTGTGCCTTATTAACAAATCTGTCAAAAAAGTCATCTGTCGCTCCATATCTGTTGCCAATACACTCAGTTATCAATCTAAACAGTTGCATTGCTTTTTCCTCTAGTTTATTCTCAGACATTGTATATGAATCAAAGAACCTGTCAGTTTCCGATTGTGAATTGTTATCCTCCGAAATCCAACGGACAGTATAAAATGTGCAAATTTTTCCTTCATCATACCATATTTCTACTGCAAATATATTCATTTATAATTGAATTATGCAAGTTAATATTTCACTTTTAAGTTAAATAATTTCAAAAACAAATCAAAGTATTGGCATTCAATGCTTTAAAAATTACATTTTGAATTAAGCGGTGAATTTATGAAAAATGTCTTGGGTTAATTGGTGATAAACGGATAAAAAAAATATTTAGTCGCAGGCAACAAAACTAAACCTACTTCCTTGTAATTTCTCCTTCATCGCTTATTGAAAGCTGTGCCTCGGGAATATCGAGAAGGGTAAGCTTCTTAATCTCTTTTGCAGCGGTATTGTTGCTATCGGCTTGAGGACCACCCTCGCCAATTTGCTTAAAAGAACGAATCATTCCTTTAATAAATTCTCCTTTTTCGTTTACTTCAACTTCCAATAATGGTGCTAAACCGTTAACACCGGAAAGATTAAAACGGCTGTAAGTTGCAAAATTTCCCATGCTGTATGCAATAAATCTGTCTTTGTAAATATCTATTGCTCTGGCAACGTGGGGACCGTGACCAAATACCACATCGGCTCCGGCATCTATTACCACACGGGCAAATTCATAAGGATTACCGCGATTTTCACCCAAAAATGTTTCCTGCTTTCGGGTTATTCTGTTGTATTTCGAACCTTCTGCACCTCCGTGAAAAGAAACTATTACAATGTCGCAAAGTGAATCTAAATGACTTACAATTTTCTTAGCTCCTTCGTAGTCGTGAATTTTTACAGTGCCGGTATTAGGTGCAAAAGCGCAAAATCCGTATGTAATGCTGTCTTTTTCGAAAATAGTGAAAGGATAATCTACTAATCCTGCAAAATTTATTCCTGCCTCCGTTAGCACTTTTACAGTGTTTTTCCTTCCCGGTTCTCCAAAATCACCAACATGATTGTTTGCAATACTCAACACATCAAAACCAGCAGTTTTGTAATAATCTACATAATGATCGGGTGTTTTAAAAGCATAACAAATGGCTGGATTCTTACAGCTTTTTACATGCCCTGCTCCGGTTAATATTCCTCCTTCAAGATTTCCAAAGGCTACATCGGCAGGCTGTAAATACTTATGAGCCGGAACCAAAATATCCTTTCCATCGTTGGGAGGAAGATGACTGCTGTTGGGAAAATTTGTTCCAATCATTAAATCGCCTACGCCAACTATCTTAATGGTTCTGTCAGTTTTTACAGAATCTTGAATAATATCTATAGAATCTTTAATTGCAACAATTGAAATACTGTTCTTTTCGGTATTGTTTGTTAAGTTCTGAAAAGCCATTCCCCGGAAGGGAGTAATTACTGCTGTTAAAAATAAAAATGCGGAAATAAAAAATACTTTCATAATCTGTTATTTATAAGAAACATACATTAAACCGAAAAAACAATCGGTCGTAAAAATCATACAAATTTAGGCAAAAGTTTGTGGTTTTGCTGCTTCAAAACTAAATATTAAATTTGCAGACTTTTAAAATATTCAAAAAAAAATTGAAAAAAATGGAATACAATTTCAGGGAAATAGAACAGAAATGGCAAAAATTCTGGAAGGAAAACAAAACTTATAAGGTGGAAATTGATGAGAACTTGCCAAAATTCTACGTTCTCGATATGTTTCCGTATCCATCCGGAGCAGGATTGCATGTTGGTCACCCTCTTGGTTACATTGCTTCCGATATTTATTCCAGATACAAACGCCTGAATGGTTTTAATGTTCTGCATCCAATGGGTTACGATGCTTTTGGACTTCCTGCCGAACAGTACGCTATTCAAACCGGTCAGCACCCCGCTGTTACAACCGAAAACAATATTAAAAGATACAGAGAACAACTAGACAAAATTGGCTTTTCTTACGACTGGGACAGGGAAGTTAGAACCTGCGAGCCAAGCTATTACAAATGGACTCAATGGGCTTTTTTACAGATGTTTAAACATTGGTACAACAAAACATCAGATAAAGCCGAACCAATTGAAAAACTTATTGAAATTTTCGCCAAAGAAGGAAATAAATCTGTTAACGCGGCTTGTAACGAGACCTCCGCTTTTACTGCCGAAGATTGGAAAGGTTTTTCGGAAAAACAAAAAGAGGAAATTCTTTTAAATTACCGTTTGGCATATTTGGCCGATACTATGGTAAACTGGTGTCCTGCCTTAGGCACGGTTCTAGCTAACGATGAGGTTGTTAACGGTCTTTCGGAACGTGGCGGTCATCCTGTTGTTCAAAAGGAAATGAAACAATGGAGCCTTAGAATTTCTGCTTATGCACAAAGACTGCTCGACGATATGGAAAATCTTGAATGGTCCGATTCTCTAAAGGAAATTCAAAGAAACTGGATTGGTCGTTCGCAAGGTGCAGAAATGCTTTTTAAGATAAAAAATTCTGATGTAGTTCTTGAAATTTTTACTACCCGTCCCGATACTACTTTTGGTGTTAGTTTTATGGTTCTTGCTCCAGAATCGGCTTATGTTCAGCAAATTACAACTGTCGAATGCAAACAAGCTGTGGAAAACTACCTTGAGGAAACAAAAAAACGTTCCGAACGCGACCGCATGGCCGATGTAAAAAAGGTTTCAGGAGAGTTTACAGGTGCTTATGCAATTAATCCTTTTACAAATGCCGAAATTCCGGTATATGTAGCCGATTATGTTTTAGCAGGTTACGGAACAGGTGCTATTATGGCTGTTCCCGGTCACGATTCCAGAGATTTTAGATTCGCAAGGCATTTCGAACTTCCTATTCCTCAGGTTGTGGTAGAAAAGGGAAAAGAACCAAGCGACACAAGCTCTTGGGACGACTCATTCGATGCAAAAGAAGGCTTTATGGTTAATTCAGGCTTTTTAAACGGAATGGATGTTAAAGATGCAATTGCCGCTGCCATTGGTGAAATAGAGAAAAAAGGCATTGGAAAAAGAAAAATAAACTTCCGTTTGCGAGATGCCATTTTTAGCCGACAAAGATATTGGGGAGAGCCTTTTCCTTTGTATTTTAAAGATGGAATTCCTTATCCAATAAACGAAAACGAATTGCCTTTGGAACTTCCGGAGGTTGATAAATTTTTACCAACAGAAGACGGACAGCCTCCTTTGGGAAGAGCAGAAAACTGGAAAACAAAAGATGGTTATTCTTACGAACTTAGCACTATGCCGGGCTTTGCGGGTTCTTCGGCTTATTATTACCGTTACATGGATCCCAAAAACGATAAGGCTTTAGTTTCCAAACAAGCCAACGAATACTGGAGAAATGTGGATTTATACATTGGAGGAACCGAACATGCAACAGGTCACTTAGTTTATTCAAGATATTGGAATAAATTTCTTTACGATATGGGTCTGGTTTGCGAAAAAGAACCTTTCAAAAAGCTTATAAATCAGGGAATGATTCAGGGAAGGTCTAATTTTGTTTATAGAATAAATGGAACAGGCAAATATGTTAGTCTAGAACAAAAAGATAATTACGAATGTTCAGCAATTCATGTTGACTTAAACATAGTTTCCAACGATATTTTAGATTTAGATGCTTTCAAAAAACTTACAGGCAACGAAAAAGCCGAATTTATTCTAAACGAAAACGGTGAATACAAATGCGGCTGGGAAGTAGAAAAAATGTCCAAATCGAAATACAATGTTGTTAACCCCGACGATATTGTGGAGCAATACGGAGCCGATACTCTACGAATGTACGAAATGTTTCTTGGTCCTTTGGAACAGTCAAAACCCTGGGATACAAACGGAATTGACGGTGTATTCAAATTTTTTAGAAAAACATGGAGGTTGTTTTACGACCAGGATGGAAACTTGCTGGTAAACAACAATGTAGCAGAAAAAGCCGAGTTAAAAATTCTTCATAAAACAATAAAGAAAATTTCTAGAGATATTGAACAGTTTTCCTTTAACACTTCGGTAAGTGCATTTATGATTTGCGTGAACGAGCTAGGCGATTTAAAGTGCAACAAAAGGGAAATTTTAGAACCTTTCCTTATTATTTTATCGCCATTTGCTCCTCACATTACCGAGGAATTATGGGCTGCTTTGGGAAATAAAGAAAGCATAGTAAAATCAAAATTCCCTGAATTTAAAGAAGAATTTGTTACTGAAAGCAGTTTCGAATATCCGGTTTCTTTTAACGGCAAAATGAGGTTTAAAATTGAAATGCCATTAGATATGCCAAAAGATGAAATGGAAAAAATGGTTATTTCCGACGAAAGGTCTGTTAAATGGCTTGAAGGAAAAGCACCTAAGAAGGTTATAGTTGTACCCGGAAAGATTGTAAATATTGTGGTTTAGGGGTTAAAACTTAAAACTATAGCTGATTGAAGGAATAAATGGGAAAAGGCTTTGCTGCTTTAGTTTTCTGAATTCTGTGCCTTCTATTGGCCCATTATTACCGTACTGTGCGCCCGATTCAAAGTAATAGTAGTACGGGTTTTGTCTGCCATATAGATTGTAAATACTCAAATTTACAGTTCGTTCGCCCCATTTCTTTTTCTTATGAAAGTTTATTCCAACATCTAACCTATGATAATCTCGCATTCTGAAAGTGTTTATTCCTTCGTATATGTCTATTTCGCCTCCATAAACATATTCAGTAACCCCACCTTGTTGTTCATCAAAATATGGAACTTCATTTATTGCTCTATATTTTCCGGTTGGCAAAGATATTGCATTACCTGTGCCATAAACCCATGTGGCCGAAAAATCTATCTTATCAGACAATTTATGAGAAACAACAATGCTAATATCGTGTGGTCGGTCGTATCTGTACAAATATGGCTTGCCTAAGTTTATTCCGGGAAATTGTCTGGTGGTTTTCGACAAGGTATATCCAATCCAGCCTGTGGTTTTTCCGTATTTCTTTTGAATAAGTAACTCTGCACCAAAGGATTTTCCAATTCCATTGTTTTCAACTTTTTCTTGCCAATCTCTTTGAGATCCTATAAATGTTGAAGCTTCTGAATAGGTAATTAGGTTATTTAGGTCTTTGTAGTAACCCTCTAAGGTAAATTCCAATCCTTTGCTGCTCAATACTTTCTTTATTCCTAAACCAAATTGTTTAGATTTTGAAGGATGTATTTTGTTGGTTGCGGGAACCCAAAAATCCATTGGCATTCCAATTCCTGAACCGGTAAGCAAATGTACGTTTTGCTGCATTTGTGCGAAAGAGGCTTTCAGGCTTATATTTCTTTTTAGTTCGTAGTTGAATAAAACCCTGGGTTCCGGCGAGAAAAATGTATTATCACTAATTGCATAAGTTGATAATCTTCCTCCAATATTTGCATTAAAGTTCTTTCCAATATTAAAAATATTTTCCACATAAACCCCATTACCAATGGCCTGCAAGTTATAACTACCAAAACTTGTGTCTTTTTTCTCCGATTGATCTATTTGTTGCAAACTAGAAACACCCGGTTTAAACTGATGGTAAACTGATGAAAATCCAAATTTTACTTTGTAATTCGCACCGGCGTTGTATTCCAAATCAGCCTTAATCCCCAAATCATAAATACCTGACAAAAAATTATATGAAAACCTCTGATTAATATAATTATCAACCGATTCGAACGATGTTAAAAACCTGTACCTTGTGTAAGTGCCGGTAATGTTGCTAAACAAATTTCTATTAAACACATGATTCCAACGTAAAGCAGCCAAATTATTTCCCCATTGCATGGTGTTACTGTAGTATTCTTTATTGCTTTTATCTCCATAATTGTTTTTTGTCATTATTTTGTCGTCTCCCGAATAAAGGCTTAAGAAAAGTCTGTTGTTTTTATTTATTTTTTGATTGATTTTTAGGTTGAAGTCGTAAAAATTGTAACCTATTTCTGTGCCATCGTTGAGTTTTTTACTAAGCGGTCTGGTAATTAAATCGTAAAGAAACCTTCTATAAGAAACAATAAAGGAGCTTGTATCTCTCTTAATAGGACCTTCAAGAGATATTTTGGAGGCTACAATACCAAACATTCCCGAACCATGAAACTCTTTCATGTTACCTTCTTTCATTCTTACATCTAAAATTGAAGATAAGCGATTGCCGTAGCGAGCCGGAAAACCTCCTTTAGAAAGACTAATATTACTAACGGCGTCGGTATTAAAAATAGAAACAAAACCTCCAAGGTGATTAACGTAATAAAGAGGAACATCATCCAAAAGAATTAGATTTTGGTCGGGACTACCGCCTCTAACATACAATCCGCTCGAACCCTCGTTTCCCGATTGCACACCCGGCATTAATTGCAAGGCTTTAAGAATATCAGATTCTCCACCTATAGCAGGAAGCAATTGTATTTGTTTAATTGGTATTGAAACTATACTCATTTCTGTTTTGCTTTCGGAATTTTGCTCTCTAGTTCCTGTTACAACAACTTCCTCAATTAAATTCCCCGGAATAAGTTTTATTACAGTTTCAATGTTTTGTTTCGGTTTAAACTCCAATAGTTGAGGACTATAACCAATATATGAAAACAGAATTGCTGCAGAGTCGGCATTCTGAATTTTTAAAGAAAAGAACCCGTAGGCATTGGTAGAAGTTCCATTTTTGCTTTTTGTTTCATAAACATTTGCGCCGGGCAATCTTTCACCTGTGTTGGCATCTTCAATAAAACCGCTGATGGTAATGTTTTGAGAAAAACCATCAACAAACAATGAAAACACTAGTATTATTAGAAAAATCCTCATTACTTATTATTATTGATTATTGTATCTCTAACTTCCGAAAAACCGGCAAAAATTCCTTTTCCATTTTCAATATTCGAAAACATTGCAACAGGTTCTCCCATTCCTCCCCAAATGTCGTTATTATTATAAAAATAATGCTTTGTTAGTTGTTTTCTATACATATAGTAATTATAGGAAATAGCCCGTAGTTTAACAATTAATTCGTATTCGAATGGAATCCAATCGCTTCCGTTAAATTCAGCAGGTTCATAAAAGTTTACTTTAAGAATTGGTGAAGTTCCATTAAAAAGCTCGTCGCTAAATACCAAAGTTCCGGGTTCGAAATTTAAGAGCCCTTCGTTTTCTATTACCAAATCGTTTTTTTCGTAAAATGAAACCAATCTACTAACATAAACCGTATCCATTATAAGATGCTCCGATGCTGTATCCTTATGATATAGCTCATAATAATTTGCAATTAAAACCAATTCGTAGAAGTTTTTAGAACTTGCGTTATCATGAAAGCTAATTTCGAGTTGAGAAATGTGAGTTCCCTCCTCGTTTTGCATTACTGAATCTGTTTTTTCGGAATACAAATAATCGGGACTGGTAAACAAGTAATCTTCTGCGTAAAGTTTTTCGAAGCCTGGCATTACCACTTCAATACTGTAATTACAATTAGAAGAAGCTGTTTTGCTTGAATAAAAACGTCCGTCTTGTACCACCAGCGAATCGAAAAACAGTCCGTTTTCGTAAAGCAAAACGATTGCTTCTGTAACAGTTGGTCCAAATGGGTCGAAAACCGGGGCTGTTTTAGAAATATGTACCATAAATATACTATCCTTAGTAAACATACAATTAACAACAGGTTCGGTTTTATGCTCCGGTAAATCTATTAGCACCTCTTTAGAGCATGAAAGCAAAAATATCAACATTAGAAATAGGGTAGTTTTCTTGTTGGCACTAAAGAATTGCTGTTTCGTTTGCAAATTTTTCATTTTTTTCTAAAAATAGAAATTCAATTTATAAGAAAAAACAGAATGTTTACCGTTAACAAACCGAAAATCCTTAGATGGAGTAAATTTATAATACAAATCTAAGCTTAACCGGTTTTTCCAAAGAAAAAGTGAGAAGCCTGGGGCGGCGTAAGAGGAAAAACCGGAAGCCCCATATTCATATATTTTACCATTAAAAGTATGCGACCATTTGCTATTAGAGTAAAACCCTTGTGCTTCAATAAATGGAACAAATCCCTTAGAACATATAAAATCATATCTAATAAAAGCTCCGAAAATATTTGCGCTACCATCAATCATTTCACCTTTTGCAACATAACCCGAATATTCTCCACCAACAACAAAATTTTTATGAAATCGGTAGCCATATCTTACAGCATAAATATCTCTTTTTAAAAACCCTTCAATAAGCATTTCGTCTATAAAGATATTATACTGAAAACCTGCCTGATGTGGTAAAAATTCAAACTTTTTTTCTTCGTTTTGTGCAAATAGTTTTGACTGCACAAGAAAAATGGCTAATAAGATAATGGCTACTGATTTCATTTTTTTGTTTTTTATTTGTTGTTTTTAGATTGCATCCGGAGTGATAATTTCTTTAGTCACGTAATTATTATTTCCCATATGTCTGCATCCTTTATGAGTTATTTTACAAAAGCTTCTGGAAAAGTCTATTTTATAACTGCTATTAGTAATTGCAAATGTCCTCTTAATATCATCAAGGTCATTTGGAGAAACATAAGCATCGATATCAATCTTAACCTGGCTGTACATCTCGTAAAAATAGCCTGCATCCCATTGAACTCTAACCCAAGCAATATTTTCCTGAACCCATATTCCCCAACTCTTTTTCTGAGCTGTAGTTCTTGCTTCATAATACCATAAATTTGAAGGTTGAAATTCTCTCAATCTTGCAACAATTCTGTGATTGGAATCAAAATATTCAGTCCTATAACCATATTCTCCCTTTTCAGATGTATTTGTCATATTGACATTAACATTTTCTAAATTAACATCTCCATTTGCAGATACTACTATAGCAAGTTTAGATTCATCACCATCTGTAATTTCATAGGAACAATTTAACGACATCCTATAAATAGTGTTCCCTATTTGGTAAACGCCATCCTTGTTAGCAATATAGGCAATAACATTAGGGGCTTGCAATTCGTAAATTGTTGAATTATCGAATTCTACTGCCTCAAAAACATTGGGATAGAGTTTGATATAGGATTTGAATTCCGGGCTTGTCTGATCCTTTGCCATTCCAACTTCATAGATTTTTAACATTGACTGAAAATCTAACAATTCGTTTTTGCTTTCAATCATTTCAGAATTATCTTGATTTTCAAAAATCCATTGGATATACTTATCAAATGCTTCTCGGTTTTCAAACACAAGTCTGCCATTATTATTCTTTATCCCATCTTTATTGTATTGCTGTTTCATTTCTGCTCCTGCCACGGGGCTATCAATTTTCCGGCAATTTGTTAATAATACTAAAAATAGGCCAATAACAGGCAAAATAACGTATTTAATATTGCTTTTAATTATTGTTTTATGTGTTATAATATTTAAATTTGCTTCGAGGATTATCCTCAGTTAATAATTCGCAACACAGTTCATTTTGCGGTGGCTGTGTTGCCTTTTTTTGTCCTTTTTGCTTTTCGAATGAAATGTAACACCCGTTTTGAATTTTGCCTTGCAAATCTTCAAAAGTTGACTTTTTTGCTTTCTTTAGGTCTTTTTCTTGTTATTATGGTGTAAAAATTAATACTGCTTTTATCTATCTAATCGAAAAATCTATTATCATAATTGCGACGAATTTATTCGCAAAACTTAAAAAGAACAATTATTATTGTGTGTTGCAAAACATCAGTCTGTAGGACAATAAAACCAATGAACACAGCAAGATATTGTAAACCCTAGGAAACTTAACATATTAGTCAGTATTTATACATACTTAAAATACAAGTCATCCCTTAAATCATTTTTTTCTTTTGTTTTAATATTTTTCAACCTGCCATTTAGTCTTATCAAATATTATCTCACACAAAAGACCATTCAATTTATTGTGTGCCTTAGTTTGACCGGGTAGCCTTTCAAACCCTACAGGTATTTTTACGTATTAGCCAATAAGACGCTAATCCAAAAATACCTAAATAATGATTCAAAACGAAAAATCTGATTGGTTATTCGACTTCATAAAATCGCTTGAGCAAAACGAGAAAAGGTATTTTAAGGTTCAATCGGCACCACAAGGCTCCGAGAACAAAAAGTACTTTCAGCTTTTCGATGCTTACGATAGTTTAACAAGGTGGAATGACGAAAAACTAAGAAACAAAATTAAAGATCAATCTATTTTAAAATTCCTTCCTCAAGAGAAAAGAAGTTTATATAATGCTTTGCTTAAATCTTTAAGAGCTTATTATTCAGACTCTAACCTTGCTCACAAAACAACTAGTCATTTAGAGGATTACGAAATTTTAATGAAGAAAAATAATTTCGTGCTTGCAAAAAAATCCCTCGCAAAAGCAAAATTACAGTCTGAAGAATACGAAAATTTTTCCGATTTAATAAAGATTTACAGTTTGGAAATTGAACATAGCCGTTCAGAATATAGAAATGAAGATTCAAAAAAGAAAACAACAGATATTTTCAAAAATATTGAAGAAGCAACAAAAAAACTTCTAAATTATTTGGAATACGAAAAAGCTTATGCTCATGTAGTTAGGATGAATAAGAAAATTGAGCTAGTTTCAAGTTTAAATGAAGTTTACGAAATAAAGAAAATACTTTCTCAGCCAATTTTTGCAAATGAAGCAAGAGCTTTGAGTGTAAGAAGCAAGGTTTTGTACAATTACGTTTTTGGGGTTTATCATTACTTTGTTAACGAATACAGTAGGAGTGAAGAGTATTTTTCGAGATATCTAAAGCTTTTCGAGGCAAATCCCAAGATTAAAGAAATACAATTCGAAAACTATATTAGAGCATTAAAAAATTATTTATTTATTAAGTTGAAGTTAGGCAAAACAGACGAATTTCTGGATTCCTTTCAGAAATTATCTACGCTTAAATCTAATAATCAATTTCATAGCGACAATGTCTATTATTCAACCTATATGTTTGTAATAATTTTTAATGTGCAAACAGGAAAATACAGAGAAGCAATTGATTATATTCAAGAAGAGAAGCAAAGGTTCAATGAGATAAGCAGAAGAGTAGAAAGTAAGCATATTTTATTTGAAGAAAGTGTATTTATTCGTTTTCGTTCAGCATTTGCATATCTATGTTTAGGTGAACCTGAAAAAGCAATAGAGCAAATAAATATGTATTTGGAAAACGAAAAATCGAAAAAATTAAGCGATAGTTATACCATTGCTAATATTGTTCTTTGCATTCTTTATTATGAATCGGGAAATCGCCTAAAACTTTGGGAAACAATAAAATATTTGTTGAAAATTCTTAAGGAAAAACCCAGATTAAATGAATTTGAAAGAACAGCTTACCGTTTTATGAACAAGGCAGTGGAGGTTGGAATAAAAAATAAATGGAAAAAGGAATTTGAAGTTTTAATAAAAGAACTTGAACCAATAAAGCAAAAGAAATTTGAGCAAAACGTGTTTGAATATTTTGCTTATGATGCTTGGTTAGAAGGCAAAGTAAAAGGAAAATCGATTAACAATATTATGCTTGGAAGATTGCAGTAATCTGCAACCACTTGACAAAATTACAAAAGAGAGAAAATATATTAGGACTATCCCACAGAGTGTGTAAGTTAAAAAGTTATTCCTGAGCCTGCTTTGTTTTCTTCTTTTATTTACAATACTTTCTTTATTCTTGTTTGATAGGCTTGTAAATAATTTCTCTTTAATTTATCAGATAAAAATGAAGCCTCAATTAGCTTTATTACTTTTTCAGTACCGGAAAGCATTTCATCCATTATTCTATCCAAAGTCTTTTGATTAATTCCTGCATAATCTGCCAAGATCATAAAATGATTTTTTACTTTACCTTTCTTTAATTGATACGGTATTAATCCACCTTCAAGTGCAAAATCCCTGTCTTCGATATGAATTTGGCTGTTAAGCAAATCATAAGCCGGACTTAATTTATAATCTCCCATTTTGGTCTCAATAAGAGAAAAATTTTTAAAATGGGCGTCGCCATTAGAGAATAGGTAGTTGAAAACAATTAGTTTATACAATTTGGGGGCTTCTGTAATATAAGCCGGAACATATTTTTTCAGCAATTGAAAAAGCTCAAAATAATTACCCAAATATTTATAATCTTCTCCATGTGTTTGAGGGGTTCTTCCGGCCAAGGAAGCAAAATCTTCTTTTGCCAGTTTTACGCCATCCTTAACATCAAATCGCTTGGTAATATAGGCGGGCTTACCATCGGAGAAAAAAATCATTGCATTTTCGGCTGTTTCAATATTAAAAACTTGTTTAGCAATCTGCATTGTAAGGTGTTCGTTCGCCGGCATAAATTCTTTATTCTTACCTACATTAGGGATAGGTTTTAAAATATATGTCCCACGTTCACCCTCTGAGATTAACCTGATTTTGTTCTTTTCAAGTAATATTGAAAATTTTTCCTGAACCCCGGAAATAGACATTCGCTTTCTGTTCTCAACAAACAGATTATCTGTTTCTTCATCAGTTGCAGGGGATTTATATGGTAAAAGGTGGTGTACCTTTTTATCATTAAAAACCCGTTTTAAACAAGTGCGACTATACGTATTATAGCCTTCCACCAAAGTTCCCGGACAATATTTAATTTCTAAATCCATACATTACTGTATTTTCTCAATTGTTACAGCACCTATCGTATCATACTTTGCTGTATTAAGTAGTATTCCAAAATAGTCGTTTTCATCAATTCTTAAATATTTACAGACAACCATTCTGTTTGTTCCTTCCGGTAGCATATTGTAAAAAAATGGAAACAGATATTCCGACCTGTATTCTTCTTCTCTCTTGGGAAAAGTCAGGCTAATAGCCGGTTTTTCTTTATCTATTAGCCAGTTTTCATTATACGCGAAACTAAAAGTTCCATCAACATACTGAATCAGTTTTCCGGCTATTTCTCCTTTATATAAAACATTTGCACTACGCATTACTAATCAACATTTTTTATTTTAAGACATACTTCCATTCCCAGCACATCTGCTATTTGTTGTAATGTTTTTAGTGTGGGGTTTCCTTTGCCACTTTCAAATAGTTTTAATGTTCTCAATCCTACTCCTGAAAGTTCAGCTAAAGATTCCTGAGTTACATTGAGCATTTCTCTACGCTCTTTTATGCTTTTAATTATTTTATCCATGTGCAAAATATTGCTCTTTTAGAAGCAAAAGTAGTTTGTTTTTCATTAAATTCCAAACATAGTGCAATATATTACTCCTTTTCGCATATTTTGCAGCCAATAACTTTAATCATAGAACAAAAGGTGCAACATATTGCTCTTCACTGAGCAATAAAATGTATGCTCGGCAAGGTTGCTGGTTAGGGGTTTTGACTGTGGCATGAAGTTATATTCAGACTATGCAATGATTTAGAGGTAGGAGAAAAGGTGGGGGTCTTGTGGGGAATGGGAGGGTGAAAGGTATTGGACATAGTAAACCAGAAGATTAGCATGAAGGTGTTCGTAATATTCATGTAACAATTACCATAAATAATGAATTTGTGGTTGGTGTTACATGTGTAACAAATGCCACAATAGTTGGTTTTGTGGTAAATATTACTACATTTGCAGCAAATATTATTACAAAGGATATGCCTGCAGATGAAATAAATAATAAACTATTAACTCATTTAAGTGAGAAAGTAGTATTTACAAAAGATGATATTTTAAAATATTATATAGATAATGGTATAGATATATCTGATGAGGCTATTAGAATAAGAATACATAGATTAAAAAAGAAAGGTATTGTATGTGATGTTGCAAAGAGTAAATACATCATTAATAATAAAAGCCTTTATATTCCTGGACCAGATAAACTGATAAGAAAAATCAATAAGCTTTTTGTTTCAAAATACGAAAACGTGGATTATTGTATTTGGTCAACAGCATGGCTAGCAAATTTCATGCACCATATACCTTTTTCATATTTTCATCTAATTGAAACAGATAAAGATGTTTGCGAATCAGCTTTTTACCATTTAAAAGATAACGGTATTAACATTTATCTAGAACCTGATGCCAAACAAATTGAAAAATATGTTTTGCCGGAAGATGATAGCGTTATGATCCGCCCTATAATCACCAGAGCGCCCATCAAAAAAGAACAAAATATCAGGTTTGCATCAATTGAGAAAATTTTGGTTGATATATTCTGCGATCAGGATAAATTTTATTTGTATTCTGGCAGGGAACAAGATTGGATTTTTGAAAATATTTTGGATTCATATAATATCAACTTCTCAACCTTATTCGCATACGCAGAAAGAAGAAAAAGGGATAAGGAACTACGTGAATATTTGTTGAAGAACTTTGGTAATCAGGTAAAAGATATAATAGAATGATACACAAGGAAACCCTGACAAAAGAATGGATAATGCAATTTCGAGAAAGACCGGAACTGAAAAAGAACGATCCGGCCTTGATCGAGAAAATGATATTTGCTCTGTACTTACTTGAATGTCTTGCCAAACAACCTTTTGATTTTGTTTTTAAAGGGGGAACAAGTCTAATTCTGATATTGGATGAAAGTTACCGTTTTTCAGTAGATATTGATATTACAAGCAGCATTAGCAGAGCAGAAATAGAAGGGGTTTTGCAAAAAGTTGTCGAAAATTCTGCTTTTGAATCATTTAAACTTGATGAAGATCGTAGTTATGAAAATGCAGCCATTCCTAAAGCGCATTACTTCCTCTACTATAAATCAAGTTTCAACAATGCAGCCAATTACATACTGCTTGATATACTTTTTAAAGAAAATGTTTATGCCGAAACAAAGAAAACTGATATCAAGTCTCAATGGCTAAAATATAGTGAACCGGTTGTTAGTGTTATTACACCCACTGTTAATGCAATATTGGGCGATAAGCTTACAGCCTTTGCACCAAACACAACAGGAGTCCCTTATTTGAAAAGAAAGGAAGTTGAAATAATCAAGCAATTGTTTGATATTTCAGTCTTGATTGAAAAAGCAGATGATTATAAACAGGTTTATGATTCATTCAACAAAGTAGTAGCTGAAGAAATTAGCATGCGAAAGATTGTTATAGTAGGTAAAGATGTGCTTGATGATATTGTAGATACTGCCCTGTTAATTGCCCGCAGAGATAAGAACAAGGATAAAGATGCTGAGAAATTTAAAGAAATACTGCTTGGGCTTTCAAAAATAAACAACTTTATTATTTCAGGTAATTTCCGTATTGACGAAGCCATTGAGGCATCTGCAAAAGCTGCCTGGTTTGCATTAAAATTAGAAAGAAATAATTATGATTCAATGACTTTATTTAATGAGAAAATGGATGTCAGTCAATTAAATATTAAAGATAAAGAATGGGGATTTCTCAACAAACTTAAAAAGTCAAACAAACCTGCCTTTTATTATTGGCATCAATGCTTTAAAGAGCGAATATAAAGAATACCGAACTGTACAGGTTACTTAGATTGAATTAACTCTAATAAGGAATCTATTCAAATCCCGAACCGATATTTCAGACATCCGCTGGGAAAGCGGAATTTTTCCCAAAGAGAAAAGGGTTTTATTGTATGGAAAAGTCAATTAGAGGAAAAATTATTCTAAAAAAAACCCAAAAACACAGTATTAAGCTTTTTCTCTATCATTCCGCATAATTTTTGAAATAGCAATTGTATTAGCATCTAAGACGGGCTTTAGTTTTGAATGGTAATGCTACCTTCTTCATTAAATAATTTTTTCTGAATAGTCTGTTGAAACATTTTCATACTTGGCAAACACACTTTCAGAGATAAAAAATACACCTTCAACCTCTTCAATTTTCTTCATGGTTTCTCAACATATAATTTTGTTTCGAAATAATTAAATGTATTACTTAAAAAAATTAAAAAAAATGAAAACAAAAGGATTATTTGCACTATTAGTGTTTGCTTTATTGTCTGTAAGTAGTTTTGCACAGGAAAAAAACAAACGTTTTGGTTTTGAATTGAGTTCGGGAGCATCAATGCCTACAAGTAAACCCGGCGAGGTGAAACTTAACATTGGTTATGGATTTGAGGGAGTTTTAGATTACCGTTTTATGCCTCATGCCGGAATCTATGTTGGATGGGGTTGGAATAGTTTTGGTGCCGAAAGCTCATTTGTTGGTTCGGATGTTTGCTTCGAAGAAACAGGCTACATTTTTGGTCTTCAATTTAAACACCCTATTGGAACAAAGCCTCTGTCATTATTCTTAAGAGCTGGTGGTTTGTATAATCACATTGAAATTGAAAACAATACTGGCGATATCGTTGGCGATACTGGTCATGGCTTTGGTTTTCAGATAGCTTCTGGGATTGATTATTCTTTTGGCAAAAATTGGAGCATTACCCCTGGACTAAAATTCAATCATCTTAATAAAGGTGTTGTTGTTGAGGGAGTTACAACTAATCTAATTCATAATTACATAGCATTGAGGATTGGGATTCTTAAAAAGTTCTAGTGATTATAATTATGTCGGGGGGAGATTATTGACTCTTCCCGATAATAATTATTACTACTACAGGTAATGCGGCATCATTTTTTATTAACAAAATTAACTTAAAACAGCATGAAATATAAAATATTACAAATCACCATGATATCACTTTTTCTCTTTTGTTCATGCCAAAAAGACTCAAACATTCGCTTTGGTTTCGATACAAATTTTGAAAAAGACACAATTGGTATAACAATTATGAATGTAGACCATACTGCAAAATTTATTACTCTTGCCGGAGAGGTTATTGTGGACGAGGGAGAAGTTTTGGTTGAGTTGATTGACCCAAATGGAAAACTAGTGTTTTCAGAACAATTTGACTCTTCAATAATTGGAGAGGTAAATGACACAATATCTGCTATACCCGGCAATTGGCGGTTAAAATACAAAAGTATTAAAGGAATCGGACTATTAAAAATGCATTTAATTGCTTTAAATTAAAAATATAAAAATGAAAAATAACTCTATAAAACATCTTTCAATAACTTTTGCCTTGAGCGGAATTTGGGATCTCATAGCAGGATTTCTCTACATTTTTGTAATTGGAACAGGCAGAACCATTGACAATCCTCCAATGGATTCTTTCTACGCCATTTTTCTCGGCTCATTCTTTTTGTGCTTTGCATACTTACAATTACTATCCTCCTTAAATATACGACATTATTCTTTTATTGTTGGATGCCTTGTATTTGGGAGACTTTTCTACTTTTCGATTCTTTACTGCTTTATTCTATTTGTTAAAGATTTTCCAAGCACATTTTGGTTTACCGGTGTTATAGATGGACTTTTCACAATTCTGTACTTTGTTTTTGCATTGAAAGGAGGTTTGAAAATAAGAGATTTATTTTTCCCTAGAGCAATAACAACACCTTCTTAGCTAATAAAATTATAGACTATTTAAACAATGGAAGATAATAAAACTCTAAAAACCATAATATTATGAATTACAACTGCTTAATTATTGTTGAATCAATTTATAACAACAACACAATGAAATTGGCAAGAGCTATGGCTCAAACACTTGGGTGTTTACTCATTTCAGTAGATCAAGCATTAACTATGGATTTAAATAGCTACCAAACAATTGGCTTGGGTTCAGGCATATACTTTGGCAGGCATCATCCAAAAATTTTTGAAATAGTTGAGAAATTCAATTTCGTTGAACAGAATGTATTCATCTTTTCGAGTAGGGGCAATCCTTTTCTTGGAAAATACCACAAGCCATTAAAAAATGCTCTTTTAGATAAGAATAAAAAAATAATGGCTGAGTTTTCGGTTTGTGGATATGACGAGACAGGACCTTGGGTAATAATTGGCGGAGGTCATAAGGGCAAGCCTAACGAAAAAGACTTAAGAAAAGCGGTTCGATTTATTCAAAAAGAAATGCCACAATATTGTATGCCAGATTATTATCTGCAGATTAAGAACAAACAGCCAATACGAGAAGGCTTAACAAACTTTTACTGTTATAATACCAATGGCACTTCTGTACTTCTCTGTGGTGATAGGGTTACCTTTAACCATAATAATTGCAATGGTTGTGGAAAGTGCGCTAAAGTTTGTCCTTTAGAAATAATCCATATTGAGAAAAACAAAGCTTTGTCGAAAAATGAATTAGACTGTACACTGTGTCGTTTATGCGTTATCAACTGCAATCAACGAGCCATAAATCTTCATTATAGTTGGCTAGATTCCATTAAGGTTGCAAAACGTCATAGTAAGCGAACTTCACTTTATTTAAAACAGTGTAAATAAAAATGTATTTATAATAAAAAAATAGAATCAATTATTAATGAAAAATTGGGGTAAAATGGTACTTTTTGTAATATTAATCTTTATGGGGTTATTAATTTCATTAGTGGGTTACACCTCAGTAATATCTTCAGGCAAGACGAATTTGCATGCAAATGAAAAAATAGATAATAATAAATTGAGTATTTCCGAAAAAATATTTATAACCATAGGAGGAATTGAGCAAGGAATGTTTATTAGGAGCAATAATATTGAAAATCCGGTTTTATTATTTGTACATGGCGGCCCTGGTTTCCCAAATTTCTTTATGATAGAGAAATATAATCCCGGGCTTGAAGATTTTTTTACCGTTTGTTATTGGGAGCAACGTGGATGTGGACTATCCTATAATCCGGAGGTCACAATTGAAAGTATGAACCTTAAGCAGCTAGCATTCGATGCAATTGAAGTAACAAATTATTTATTAGGGAGATTTGCAAAGGAAAAAATCTACATTCTTGCCTGGTCTGGAGGAACTACCATTGCTTTACCAGTAGTTGCAAAAGCTCCGGAACTTTTCCACGCCTATATTGCAATGGGACAGTTGACCAATCAGATTGAATCAGAAAGAATTGCATACGACTTCATGTTAAAGCAGTTCAAGAGAATAGGCGATAAGCAAGCTGTTAAAAAATTAATGAAATTCAGGAACTTGCTAACAGAATCTGATATAGTTTCCTTTTACAATTCAGGAACTCGAGATAAACTAATGCATGAATTAGGCATTGGAACTATGCGCAACATGAAATCTGTTTTTAAGGACATTTTTTTGCCCGTATGGACATGCAAGGCTTATACCTTTAGGGAAAAATGCAATATCTGGAAATCGAAGCTGTTTTTTCTTCCCAAAACAGAATTAAAGAACGAAACTCTAAAAATCGATTTTGCAGAAAATTATCCCAAAATTGAAATCCCTATCTATTTTATAAGCGGTAAGTACGATTTAACCGTTAATATCGATTTGTCAAGAAATTATTTCAATCGTCTAAATGCACCATTGAAAGCGTTTTATACTTTCGAGAATTCTGCTCACGGTCCCTTATTCGAAGAAATAGAAAAGTTTAGGGAGATTATAGAGAAGGATGTTTTGCAGAATAGTATCAATATGTCAGATAAATAAAACATCAAAATGATTAATACTTGTTAATCCAATCAGAAATATTTTAAACCTTAATATTATTACCTTCATTACAATATTCTTTTTTTTATGAAATAGCTTCATTACTTTTATTCCGAAATAAATGACAACTAATAGTATGACAATTGGAAAATTACACAAACACTTTCCGTTCAGCAAGTTATTTAAGCTTGTTCTGGGCATGGCTTTAGTTTTACAACTAATTGTCGTAATTTACAACCATTATAGTGGATATCACGAATTGCAGAATTTTACAGAATTTGCTATTAGACTTATTAGAGGGACTATTTATAGCATAATCGCAGGGTTTGCAATTGCATATCCTGATATTTTTGTTATTCGGTTTCTAAACAAAAAAATAAAATGGAATAAAGGTGTTCTTAAACGTGCTATTATTCAATTTTCAATAATGCTTTTAATTGCTTTTACTGTTTCAATAATTATAACAAGTTTTGCCCATTTATTAGGCAACTATCCTCAAGGCTTTAGAAATGTTCTTTTTAACAACATACTCATATATTGCGTTGTGAATGCATTTTTTATGTCAATTCTTGAAGCTTGGATTTATCTCAACGATAGTGAGAAGGAAAAGATAAATGCAGAAAAATTTTACCAAAACCTTATTATTGAGCAAGCTAATAGAGAAATGTTTGAAGCCCAGATAAAAATGGAAGAGGAAAAAAATAAATACGCTCAGGAGCTAATAGATCGGGAAAAAAAACTAAATAAGCATCTCGAAGAAGAAATTGAGAAACGTGAGATTATTACAAAACAGTTAAATGAAAGCAAAGAACAATTGAATAGTATACTTGCAAATCTCGCCGGAGCTGCCTTTCGTTGCTATTTAGATGAACATTACACCATGCAATATATTAGTGAAAAAATATTTGATATTACAGGATATCACGCATCAGAATTTATCGAAAATAATAAACTGTCTTTTTTATCAATTATTCATCCCGATGATAGGGAGTTTTGCAAAAACAACATTCTGGAAGCTATAATAAATCAAAAACACTATGAGTTTGAGTACCGATTAATGCATAAGGATGGGCAAGAGGTTTGGGTTAACGAGAATGGAAAAGGAATACTAAACCAAGAAAAAGAAATAAAGTTTTTGGACGGAATTATTATTGATATTACAAGAAGAAAGTTGGCAGAGACTCAGGCAAAAGAATCTGAGAGAAAGTACAAAGATTTGTTAAATTTGCTTCCTCAGCCAGTTTTCGAGTTAGACCTTAATGGAGATGTTTTGTTGAGCAATAAGGCTGGCGATGAGTTTTTTGGTCCCCTGTCAAATAGTCCTAATCAGAAGCAATCTGCCATTGATTGCTTTATTCCAAAGGATAGAGCTCGAATTATTGAAAACTTCAAAAAATCTTCACAAGGAATAGATACCGATCCAGGCGAGTTTACTGCAATAAAAAGCGACGGAACTCTTTGCCCGGTAATGGTGTTTGGTAACCCTATTATCGAAAATGGTGAGATAGTAGGGCGTAGAGGAATTATTGTTGATATTTCGGAAAGAAAAAAGCAAGAATTAAAATTACTTCATGCAAAAGAAGAATTAGAGAGAATGAATAATACTCTTGAAAAAAGTGTTGCTGACCGAACAAGGCAACTCACTGAAGCAAACACTCAGTTGCTAAAGGTTCAGAAAGAGAACTTGCAATCGCAGTTCGAAGTGCTAAAACAACAAGTAAACCCACATTTTTTATTTAATAGTTTAAACGTATTAACTTCGCTCATTAAGATTGATCCTGATTTGGCAGAATCATTTACGGAAAGGCTTTCAAAAGTGTATCGATATGTACTTGAAAACAAGGAAAAAGATTTAGTTAGCCTTAGTACCGAACTTGAGTTTCTGAACGCATATCTCTTTTTGCTCGAAATTAGATTTATGGAGAAGCTTCTAATTGAAATAAAAATCGATAAATCGTACTATGATTACCAAATACTGCCTATTGCTATACAACTTATTATTGAGAATGCAATTAAACACAATACTTTCTCAAAGATACACCCTTTAAAAATCCAAATATTCGTTGATGAGAATATGCGATTAAATATTATTAACAATCTGAATCTTCGAGAAACCAAATTTGTTTCAACCGGGGTTGGGTTGGAAAACATTAAGCGAAGATATGCATTAGTCTCAGATAAAAAATCCGACTTTATAAAAACAAAAGACCATTTTATTGCCAAACTTCCTCTGATAAAGTCTGAATAAATTGAAACCAATTAAAATTGATAGAAGAATGAAAGTCGTAATAATTGAAGATGAAGCGTTTGCTACCTTGCGATTGAAAAAAATGATTCAAAATTATAATCCCGAGATAAAAATTCTTGCCGAACTCGAATCGGTTGCAGAATCTGTGAAATGGTTCAGGTTTAATGCAGAACCGGACCTCATTTTTCTTGACATTCACCTTGAAGACGATCTTAGCTTTGCTATTTTCGAACAAGTAAACATTTCTAGCCCCGTAATATTTACTACTGCATTTGACGAGTACGCAATAAAGGCATTTAAGCTAAAAAGTATTGATTACCTGCTTAAACCTATTGTTCATGAAGAACTTGCAGCCGCATTAAAAAAGTACGAGCATTTTAGTGGTTTACACCGCGACTCTAGGGATCTGCAATCCCTTTACAACTTGTTAACTACAAAAGAAAGAAACTATAGAGAACGTTTTTCTATTTCTGTTGGCACAAAAATTAAATTGGTGGAAATTGCTGATATTGCATATTTCTTTGTTATGGATAAAGGTGTTTACCTTCGAACAGTACAAGGATCTACTTATAATGTTGATTTTACTTTAGATAAACTCGAAGATATGCTAAATCCTTCCTCATTTTTTCGAATAAATCGTAAGTATATTATCAATATTGTCTCAATTTCCAATATGGCAAACTATTCACGTAGTCGTGTTAAACTTGAGTTAAAACCCAAAACAGATGATGAATTTGACACTATTGTGAGTATTGATCGATCGGCTGAATTCAAGAAATGGCTTAATTTGTAATTTAACATAAATGGCTAGCAAAAGGCTAAAGGACTAATAGGGAAGGAACTCTTTATTATTCCAGATTACCTGTATAACCTGTGTAATATGGTTTATCTGAGCATATTAGGATGTAAACGTATCACATGTTTTTAATGTAAAAAATGAAATATGTTAAATATAAACATTATTATTCAATCTTTTTTCAATTGTAATTCGAAAACTGCAAAATGAAGCGCTATGTGGACAGCCTCCGCCGAAGTCTAGAGGAGCCTTGGAGGAAGTTCTACGAAAACAGTGTGAGTTTGAGACTGAGTTATCAGACAAAAAACCTGTGTTCACGATTTGCCCACTGGAATGCTAATATTCTTTCAATTTTGTTTTAGAACCGGATTGCAGTACTCTGCAACCACCCTTCAAAGGTACAAAAGAAAGAAATTAATGCAAATTTAGACAAGAGTTCGGGAGCAACTTGATACCCTTTTTGTGGCTATTCCATACAATTTGATTCGTAAATATTTCCTTCAATAAATGAATGAAATGCTTATACGATAAGAGTTGTAGATTATTTAAAAAATGCCAAAACCACTTACTACCTTACAACGAACCGCTGAAAGCATTGATATTATTGAGTTATTTATGTAGTATTCTTATTAGAATAAGTTACTATGTTTTACTACAGAAATCAAAAAATCATTAATATAGTAAGTAAAGTAAGATGGTTTTTCTGCCTACTTCGATACTTACATCAAAGATTATTAGGTAAGAAGTAGTGTAGTATGCGATTTTTCAGAAAGAAATTTTTGCACGGAGAAAAAATAAAAAAATTGAATACGAACTAATATCCTTATATCACAAGGCTTTTATTTGCAGAAAATCAGATAAATACACACTGATATGTATACTATTTCTACTTATATCAACCCTATAACTTATATCGATATATGTTATAAGGTTGATATAGGCTGAAAATTCAAAAAAACGACTGCTTATAACACTTGATAATCAATAAAATAAAGGGTGTTGATATAAGTGTATAAGTGGAAAATGCAAAAAAAGTTTTTTTTGTATTTAAAATAATAATGTTCCAAATAGAATAAGTTTCAGAAAAAATGTTTTTACTACCCCTTTTGAAGCAATATTTATCAAATATTTATTAGTTTTGAATGTCATAATAGACTTAGAAGCATGTTGAAATTATGGCTCGTGAAATCGTATTAATAAGTGATAAATGGCAAAAGATACTGAACAAACACTAGAAAAAACTTTATGGCTTGCAGCTGATAAACTCCGGAGCAATATGGATGCTGCTGAATATAAGCACGTGGTTCTTGGATTGATTTTTCTAAAATATATTTCAGATTCCTTCAAGGAATTATTCGAAAAACTTTTTGCTGATGAATATTCCGATGCTGAAGATAAGGATGAATATTTGGCTGAAAATATTTTTTATGTTCCGGTAAAAGCCCGTTGGGATTACCTGCAACACGAAAGAGCAAAACAGCCTACCATTGGTAAAGATATTGACGATGCCATGGATGCCATTGAAAAGGAAAATGCTTCTTTAAAAGGTGTCCTGCCAAAAGATTATGCACGTCCTTCGTTAGATAAAAAGCGTTTGGGTGAACTTGTTGACTTAATCGGAAATATTGGTTTCAGGGAAGCAGGACATAAAAGCAAAGATTTATTAGGTAGGGTTTATGAGTATTTTCTTGGGCAGTTTGCCGATGCCGAAGGTAAAAAGGGAGGGCAGTTTTATACTCCCGAAAGTATTGTTAAGCTTCTGGTTGAAATGCTTGAGCCATACAGCGGACGTATTTACGATGGTTGCTGCGGTAGTGGAGGTATGTTTGTTCAAAGCGAAAAATTTCTTGACGCACATGGTGGTAAAATTGGAGACATAGCTGTTTATGGACAGGAAAGTAACCCCACAACTCACCGTTTATGCAAAATGAACCTTGCCATTCGGGGTATAGATGCCAAAATTGAATTGGGAGATACTTTCCATAATGATAAACACAAAGACCTTAAAGCTGATTATATTTTGGTTAATCCCCCGTTTAATATAAGCGATTGGGGTGGCGAACAGCTTCAGGACAGCCCTTTGTGGAGATATGGAGTTCCCCCAACCGGAAATGCTAACTATGCCTGGTTGCAATTGTTTATTAATAAACTCTGCCCCAACGGAACAGCAGGAATTGTTTTGGCAAACGGCAGTATGACCACTAATTCCGGAAACGAGGGAGAAATTCGCAAAAACATGATTCAGGCAGGCTTGGTGGATTGCATGGTTGCCCTGCCCTCTCAATTGTTTTTTAATACGCAGATTCCGGCTTGCTTGTGGTTTTTAGCAAGGAATAAAACCAATGGTAAGTACCGTGACAGAAGCAACGAAATACTATTTATTGATGCCCGAAAATTGGGCGAAATGGTCGATCGAAAACATAAGATTTTAACGGACAATGATATAAAAACGATTTCTGAAACTTACCATATTTGGAGAACTGACAAGAACAAATATGAGGATATTGCCGGCTTTTGTAAATCGGCAAGCATTACTGAGGTTGAAACAAATAATTTTGTATTAACTCCCGGAAGATATGTTGGTACGGAAGAAATTGAAGACGACGGAATACCATTTGATGATAAAATGAAAGAGTTAACAGGAAAACTGGCAGAGCAATTCAAGCAAAGTGCGGAATTGGAATTAAGAATAAAAAGGAATTTAGAAAGTATTGGGTATAAAATATAGGGTATGGATTTTAATAGCTTAGTAAATAGTATTAAAGAAACTCATCAGTTTTTACTTTTATACAATTCGGCGGTTGCCGACCGCCGAATCTGAAAATGCAATTTGGCAAATTATTTAAAGAAAGAATTAAAACAATAACTTTGCAGAAGCTGAAAAAAGGAGGAAAAACAATGAATTACGATATTAAAATAGCAGGAGAAATAACTAATAATGGTCAAATTGAATTTGAAAAATCAAATTGCGATTTAAATGCCATTAAGCAAATTGAAAAGCAATTGATTGAGAAAAATAACCAAAATACTTTCGCATCAATTATTGGGAAATGGCCTGGAGATGAAAAATGGGAAGATATCATTAATGAATTAGATTAAGCAATACATGAAAAACTTTACAAACGAAGAAGCAAAATACTTAATCGAACTACCTAAGAAAGTTTATCAAAACGATAACTTAGTTGATACTGAAACAATTGCTATTGAGTCCTCCTTTTCGATGAGATATAATTTAATTTCGGAGGATGAACCGGATTATCAGTTCTTATTAGATGTAAAGCAAGGAAAGAAAAACAATCTTAAGTTTGATTTGCATTTTCAGGAAAATGAGAGCATAACATGGCTATTAAGGGTAGATTATAATGGGCAGCACCAAAACCCGGAAGTTGCAAATGAATTTGTTCCTGATTTTATTAGGCCTTACGAAGGAATGTGGTTTGAATATTCTGACCATCATATCCATTATTTTGTGCAGGGGTATAAACAGCTTGCCTGGGCTGTGCCATTAAAAAGTGATTCTTTTCCGGTAAAAGAAATCACTGATTTCAATTCAATGAAAAATGCTTTTATTGAATTTATTAAAAGAGTCAATATTGTAACTGTTTTTCAGTTTCAACATGAAAAATTATTTCTATGAAAAATAAAATTGAAGAATTATTAGACAATTATCATAAGTTTTTAAAAGAAAAAACTGTATTGATTGAAAATACCAGTACTGGTTGGCATACAATCAGCACACCATTTATAGGTCTGTTTAATGATACAATAGAGTTGTACTGCCAAATGAAAGATGATAAAATTATTTTGTCAGACGATGGTCAAACATTTCATAATCTAGAGCTATCTGGAATAATTATAGCGAGATCTCCTAAAAGAAAGGATATTTTAGACAGAATTGCATTGAATTATGGTATTAACATCAATTCAGACAATGAGATTATTACTGAAGCAAACGAAAAGAATTTTGCTCAGAAGAAGCACAACATGTTGGCAGCTATTTCAGAAATTTCAGATTTATATTATTTAGCAAAACCAACTGTTGCATCTGTATTTAAGGAGGATGTACAGAATTATCTTGAAGAGCAAAATATAATTTACACCCCTCATTTCATTGCTAAAGGAGGAACTACAGGTTTAGAATTTACCTTTGATTTTCAAATAGCTGGAAGGAAGAATGAGATTGTAATGAAAGCATTTAATTCATTAAATCAGCTACACCTTTCCAATTTTCTATTCGGATGGGATGATATAAAAGAAACCAGACAGAAAATAACTGGAAAGCCATTACATGGGCTTGCGGTAATAAACAACTTCAATAGAGAAGTAAAGGATGAGTATTTGGAAGCACTCAAGAATAAAGGAGCAGATTATATATTATGGACAGACAGACAAAATGATGAAAATAGAAAAAAACTTGCAGCTTAAATGACCAACTGGAAAACATATAAAATTGGTGATCTTGTTAAATTTCAAAGGGGTCATGATCTCCCTAAGACTAAAGTGGTTGATGGGAAATATCCTATTGCGGGTTCCAATGGAATAATTGGATACCATAACGAATATACAACAGAAGGTCCCGGTATTACAATTGGCAGAAGTGGAAATATTGGTAATCCACATATATACATGGATAAATTCTGGGCTCACAACACAACTCTATATGTAAAGGAATTTTATAAAGTTAATCCTGTCTTTTTCTATTATTTCTTGAGAACAATGGATTTTGCTTTACTGAATTCAGGTAGTGCCGTTCCGAGTTTAAATAGAAATTATATACACCCATTTGAAGTATCAATACCTACCGACCTCCCCACCCAAAAAGCCATAGCCGAAATCCTCTCCTCCCTCGATGATAAAATAGAACTCAACAATCAAATGAACAAAACATTGGAAGAAATGGCTCAGGCGGTTTTTACGAAAATGTGTTCATTTGAAGATGAAATGCCGGATGGATGGAATATTAGACAACTTGGTGACATAATTGAAGTAAAAGGAGGAACAACACCAAGTACTAAAATTCCTGAATATTGGGATGGTGATATATCCTGGACAAGCCCAAAAGATTTATCAAATATACAATTCCCAGTACTTCTTGATACTGACAAAAGAATTACTGAGTTGGGATTGAAAAAAATTAGTTCAGGATTATTACCAAAAGGAACACTCCTCTTATCATCAAGGGCTCCAATTGGATATTTAGCTATTTCAAATATTCCGGTTGCAATAAATCAGGGTTATATAGCTATTCTTTGTAAAAAAGAAGTTTCCAATTTGTTCATGCTTTTTTGGTTAAAACAGAATATGAATAAAGTATTGGAAAAAGCTAATGGCTCTACTTTTCTTGAGATAAGTAAAACTAACTTCAAACAAATTGAAGCTATTATTCCTGATAAAAATAGATTAAAGGAATTTGATATTCAAGCGAAAGAACTATTTGAAATGATAGTTCTCAATGAAATTCAGAATCAGAAAATAAAAGAAATCCGTGACACCCTCCTTCCCAAACTTCTATCAGGAGAAATTGATGTGTCGGAAGCAGAAAATATAATTGAAGAGAGCGAAGTTTTGTCAATGGCAGCAGAACCGGAAATTAAATACAATAAAAAGTGAAATGAATATAGAAAGTCAAAATATAGAATGGAAAGAGTCATGGCGTGATGAGTACATCAAGTGGATTTGTGGCTTTGCTAATGCCAAAGGTGGTAAAATTATTATCGGTGCCGATGATAATGGAATTATACAAGGTATTGCTAACGCTAAAAAACTTCTTGAAGATTTACCGAATAAAATTCGCGATATTCTTGGCATTATGGTCGATATTAATCTAAAGTCGGAAAATAAAAAAGAGTTTATCGAAATTATAGTTGATGCTTATCCTTCGCCAGTATCTTATAAAGGCCAGTATTTCTATCGTTCGGGAAGCACAAAGCAGGAATTAAAAGGTACTGCACTTGAAAAATTCCTTCTACAAAAGATTGGAAAAAAATGGGATGGCGTTCTCACTGATTATACAGTTAACGACCTTACAGATAAAGCTTTTGATATTTTTAAAAAAGAAGCAGCAAAAGGAACCCGTATTCCAAAAGAAGCATTAAATGATACAAAAGCAGAATTACTGGAAGAACTGCACCTTACAGATAACAATAAGCTGAAGCGTTCAGCCTATATTCTGTTTGGAAAAGATCCAGAGAAACTGGTTACAGGTGCTTATGTTAAAATTGGCTATTTCAAAACCGACGATGACCTTATTTTCCATAACGATGTTCATGGCAGCTTATTCGAGCAGGTTGAAACAACACTCGATTTATTATATACCAAGTACTTTAAGGAGATTTTATCATACAGCCGTTCTACCCGGATTGAAGATGTTTATCCGGAAAAAGCAATACGTGAGGCATTATTGAATGCATTAACTCATAAAGATTATCCATCGGGTATTCCTGTTCAGATTAGCGTTTATAACGATAAAGTTATTTTCTGGAATCCCGGAACTTTACCTCAAAACTGGACAATCGAAAACTTAAAAAAGAAGCATCCGTCCATTGCTCCAAATGCTGATATTGCAGGAACATTTTTTCGCTGTGGTTATATCGATACATGGGGGCGTGGCACAATTAAGCTTATAAATGCCTGCATTGAAAGTGGACTGCCGGAACCACGGTTTGAATCAGATGGCAATGGGGTAACTGTAACTATCAGAAGAAACATTATTGAAAATGAATATTTGCAAAATATATCTTTAAATGAAAGGCAGATTAAAGCTTTGTTATTTATGAAAAGCAATGGAGAAATGACAAATGCTCAATACTCCAAAATGTTTGATGTTACTGATAGAACTGCACTAAGAGATTTAAAAGAACTTATTGAGAAAGGTTTTATTCAGTCTTATGGATTGAAAAAAGGTACTAAATATCATTTAATTTAAGAAAATGTCGGATATAATATGGAAATGTCGGATAAATGTCGGATATAATTAAGTATGGTAATAAGATCCTAAATTTTGGAAATGTCGGATAAATGTCGGAAATAGAATGAAAATGTCGGAATTAACAAATAGAACAAAGGGGTCAAATGCAAGGTAAAGGAGTCATAAAGGAGTCAAAACAAGCTTAAAGGGCTCACAAATTAAAAAAAGGAGTAAAATTTATGTTAGAAACAATAAACAGAGACGTACTAATACTTTTTCCCAAACAACCATTGTTTGATTGGGCAAACAGTGTTTTTCCTGATGATAAAATGGACTGCCCCAAATTGATGGAGCACGATCAGGCAAATATTTATTTGATTCCGGAAACTAATTGCCCCGATGATTCAATAAAATATTTGAAAAAGAACTTCAAGCAGTTTTTCGAGTATGAATTATTTGAATGGTGCATCGATGAAGAAACCTGGCCTGAAAAACTAACATGGAAAATGTTTGAAGAATGGTTTCATTACAGCATACAGTCTATGGTAATGGATGCAGGGAAAGGGGCAATAATTAAGGATGAGTATTAGGATGTTAAGAAAAATAATACTAAGATATAACGAGGTATGTTCCATTTTGGAACCAACCACATATATAAAATCAGTTAGTGCAAAAAATGAACATACTGAAAGTAATATAAAATAGAAGTAATTATAAGAAAGACAAGCAAATGAGTAAAAAACAGCAAATAAGAAACAGCACAGCAGAGTTTTTGGTTTTTTCCAAACAATCAGGTAAAAATACGATTGAAGTGAGAATTGAAGACGAAACGGTTTGGCTTTCACAAAAATTAATTTCCGTGCTTTTTGAAGTTGAAGTTAATACTATCAATTACCATATAAAAGAAATATATAAATCAGGTGAACAAGATGAGAATTCAACTGTTCGAAAATTTCGAATAGTTCAAGCCGAAGGGAAGCGTAATGTTGAACGTAATGTTGATTTCTATAATCTTAATGTTATTATTGCAACAGGCTATCGTGTGAATTCAGAAAGAGCTCTACAGTTTCGGC
This sequence comes from Bacteroidales bacterium, assembly GCA_016936815.1. Lineage (GTDB taxonomy): Bacteria > Bacteroidota > Bacteroidia > Bacteroidales > GWF2-38-335 > GWF2-38-335. The sequence goes on along the minus strand of JAFGXD010000153.1, from coordinate 3,668 downwards.
AGTGGGCAACCAATGTTTTAAAAGATTTTGCTATTCGAGGCTATGTTTTGGATAAAGAACGTCTTAAAAACGGAACGTTTTTTAATGAAGAGTATTTTAATAATCTGCTTGCCGAAATAAGAGAGATTCGAGCCAGTGAAAGAAGATTTTATCAGAAAATAACTGATATTTACGCAACAGCACTAGACTATGATAAGGATGCGGAAACAACAAAAACATTTTTTGCTACCGTACAAAATAAGTTGCATTATGCCATTCACAAACAATCAGCAGCCGAAGTAATTGTTAATCGTGCGGATGCCACAAAAGAACACATGGGTTTAACAACATGGAAAAACGCACCGGAAGGCAAGATAATTAAAACGGATGTTTCCATTGCAAAAAACTATCTTACTGAAAAGGAATTAAAATCATTAGACAGGTTTGTTACAATGTATCTTGATTACGCTGAGGATCAAGCTGAAAGCAATATTCCAATGACTATGGTAGATTGGGCACAGAAATTAAATGCTTTCTTACAATTTAATCAGAAAGAGGTTTTAAACAATCCCGGAAAAGTTACGGCAGAAATTGCTAAAGCATTTGCAGAAAGCGAGTTTGAAAAATACAGGATAATTCAAGATCAGCTTTACGAATCAGATTTTGATAAACAAATTAAAAAGCAATTGGGTGGTAATCAAACAAAAAGTATAGAATGACAGCATTAATAACAGAGGATCATATTGAACAGCTATTTATTGAAGAGCTTCAGGGGCTGGGCTATTCGTATGTTCATGGTTCTGATATTTCTCCTGACGGGAAAAGTCCTGAGAGAGCATATAACGAAGTCGTTTTAACCGAACGGCTGAAGAATGCTATTCATCGTCTGAATAAGAATATCCCTGCCGATGCTCAGGAAGATGCTGTTAAAAAAGTATTGCGTACAAATAGCCCCGATTTAAATCAAAATAACCATGCTTTTCATAAAATGCTTACCGAAGGTGTGGATGTGGAATACAGGAACAATAATCGTATTGTTGGCGATAAAGTTTGGCTGATTGATTTTGCAAAACCCGAAAACAATGAATTCTTAGTGGTTAATCAGTTCACAGTTATAGAAAACAATAACAACAAAAGACCGGACTTAATTCTTTTTGTAAATGGCTTGCCATTGGTGGTAATTGAACTAAAAAATGCAAGCGACGAAAAAGCTACAATTAAATCGGCATTCAATCAACTTCAAACCTACAAGCAAGCAATTCCTTCATTATTTACCCACAATGCTTTGTTACTTATTTCCGATGGATGGGAAGCCAGGGCGGGTTCACTTACTGCTCCATTTTCACGATTTATGCAATGGAAATCTGTTGATGGAAATGCATTGGCAGAAGACTCAGTTCCTCAAATGGAAGTGATGATAAAAGGAATGTTGAATACTTCAGCTCTGCTGGAATTAATCCGTCATTTCACAGTATTTGAAACAACAAAAGACAGCGTAATAAAAAAGATTGCAGCCTATCATCAGTTTTATGCCGTAAAAAAAGCAATAAAAACCACCATAAAAGCTACCGACGAAAGCGGAGATAAAAGAGCCGGAGTTGTTTGGCATACGCAAGGTTCGGGCAAAAGTTTGAGCATGGTTTTTTATGCCGGAAAACTGGTTTTGGAATTAAATAATCCAACTATTGTCGTATTAACAGATAGAAACGACCTCGACGACCAATTATTCGAGACATTTTCCTATTGCAGCGATTTATTACGTCAAACACCTGTTCAGGCAGAAAACAGGGATAAACTAAAAGATTTACTTGCGGTTGCTTCAGGTGGAATTGTATTTACTACCATTCAGAAATTCCTTCCCGAAGAGCAGGGAGGAAGTTATCCGATGCTGTCCGACAGAAGAAATATTGTGGTAATTGCCGATGAAGCTCATCGAAGTCAGTACGATTTTATTGATGGATTTGCCCGTCACATGCGTGATGCACTGCCAAATGCCTCATTTATTGGATTTACAGGCACTCCCGTTGAGTCCACCGATAAAAACACTCAGGCAGTTTTTGGCGATTATATAGATGTGTACGATATTCAGCAAGCAGTGGACGATGGAGCAACAGTACGTATTTATTACGAAAGTCGCTTGGCAAAAATTCATCTCGAAGAAGATAAAAAAGAACAGGTTGATACTGAGTTCGATATGGTTGCCGAAGATGCTGAAATATACGGAGATAAGCAGCAACTTTTAAAAGCTAAATGGGCACGATTGGAAGCCATTGTTGGAAATGAGCAACGAATTAAACTGGTTGCCCAGGATATTATTAATCATTTTGAGCAAAGAGATGCTGTATCTTTCAGCAAAGGAATGATAGTTTGCATGAGCCGTAGAATAGCAATTGATTTATATAAAGAAATCGTTGCAATTCGTCCACATTGGCACAACGAAGACGATGAAAAGGGAATGATAAAGGTGATTATGACCGGCTCATCATCCGATCCATTGGAGTGGCAACAACATATTCGCAACAAACAAAAAAGAAAAGCTATTGGCGAACGACTAAAAGATGATAAAGATTCTTTGAAATTGGTAATTGTACGTGATATGTGGCTTACCGGATTTGATGCTCCTTGCATGAATACCTTATACATAGATAAGCCAATGCGTGGACACAACCTGATGCAAGCAATAGCAAGGGTTAACAGGGTTTACAAAGACAAAGAAGGCGGATTAGTTGTAGATTATCTGGGAATAGCAAACGATTTAAAGAAAGCACTTTCGGTTTACACAGAATCAGGAGGAAAAGGCAAACCAACATTCGATCAGGAAGAAGCAGTAATGGTAATGTTAGAGAAATACGAAATCGTTTCTCAGATGTTTGAAGGTTTTGATTATAAAGCATTTTTCTCGCTGAGCAACAAGGAAAAATTGCAGTTTCCTATACAGGCTGCCGATTTTGTTCTCGGATTAGAAGAAGGAAAAGAACGCTTCATTAATAATGTAACAGCATTGGCAAAATCCTTTTCAATTTCAGTTCCACATCCTAAAGCATTGGAAATTAGAGACGATTTCGCATTGTTTCAGGCAATAAAAGCACGAATAGTAAAAGTTACTCAAAGCGAAAAAACAAGAAGTGACGAGGAGATAGAAACTGCAATAAAGCAGATAATATCTGAAGCTGTGGTCTCTGATGGTGTCGTGGATATTTTTCAGGAAGCCGGAATAAGCAAACCTGATATTTCAATCCTGTCAGATGAATTCCTTGCCGAAATAAAAGGCATGAAGCATAAAAATCTGGCATTGGAGTTACTGAAAAAACTGCTGAATGATGAAATAACCAGCCGACGAAAAACCAATTTGATTCAATCCCGTAAATTCTCTGAAATGCTTGATATGTCTGTAAAACGCTATCAGAACAATGTAATTACCGCAGCCCAGATTATTGAAGAACTCATAGACTTATCCAAAAAGGTCAAGGAAGCAGATAAACGTGGTGATGATTTAGGCTTGGATTACAGAGAGCTTGCTTTTTATGATGCTCTGGAAGTAAATGACAGTGCGGTCAAAGTACTTGGAGATGAAGTATTAAGGCACATTGCACAAGAACTTGTCGAAGTAATTCGCAAAAACACTTCAATTGACTGGACTGTCAGAGAAAGCGTACAAGCAAAACTTCGTATTACAGTTAAAAAGCTTC
>JAFGXD010000152.1 GCA_016936815.1 Bacteroidales bacterium | reverse complement strand
TATATGGCGTCGAAATTACAAACCGTAACGCAATCGCCTAAACCCAAACAACCATATTGACAACCGGTATCGCCGCTGTAAAGATTTGTAGCAATTTTACAAGTAGCAGCACCATCGTAAACATTTGTTTTCTTTCTAAACTCATGAGTTCCGTTACATCTAACAACCGCAATCATTGGTTCTTTTTCGGCTGCCACTTTGCCTAAAACCGCTGCAACCTGAGCCATACAATCGTTACCGCCCACGGGGCAATTAAGTTTATCGAGGTTTTCTGCCTTAACACAAGCTTCAGCAAAACCCCTGCAACCGGGATAACCGCAACCACCACAATTTGCACCCGGCAAAACTTCGTTTACCTGATCTATTCTGGGATCTTCATATACCTTAAATTTTTTGGCAATAAAGAACAAAATTACCGCCATTATGGTGCCCAGAGCACTAACTGTGATTACCGTGTATAAAATAATCTCACTCATTCGTCATTTTTTTAATATGGTTTCACTGCAAATTCAAATTTCTTTCTCAATTTATCCCTGAATCGGTAAAGAATCAGGTAGTAAGGTACAAGAACAGCAAGAGAGAGAATTCCTGACAAACCCTCATTGCCGGTTATTGCCATTGTGGTTATTAAAGTAACCAAGACAACAATAAAAGGAACACCGTAGCCCAAAAACAAGGCAATAAATCCCAAAGATTCTTTCATTACCAAAGTAACTGTCTGATTAATTTCCGCATTCCAATCGGGTCTTCTCACGTCAATTTCCTTTTCCTGCATATCCGATACACCACAAGCCCCTTTAACAGCACAGGATGCACATGCAGAAACAGATAAAATACTCACCTTCATGGTTTTTTCACCAATTTCTTTTACAACCCCCTTATGCTCAACATGTTTGCTTTCAGGCATATCGTAATTGTTAATTGAAGGCAAAAATATAATTTGCAAGTTTAAAAAAAGTTGCTGTAAATCATGTTTTGGTTATATTCAGTAATTTAGTTTGAGTTTAAATAAGATAATTGTGTTTTTATAAATAAAATCACTTAATAATAACAACCGGAAAATCCTGTCCATAGCTATAACCGGTTGGGTATTGCGGCGATCCGTGATACTGTTCCGACAATTCCGGCACTCTGTCTTCCACATAACTTTTAAGCTCGTTTACCGTTATTTTATTATCCTTATTTCCACCATCTGCCTCTCCTTTCAAGCCTTCAATAATTGCATAAGTAAAAAGCCCATGATTTAGATTGCCGGCTTCGTTAGCAAACTGAATATCTTGAGAAGCCGTTAGAAAAAAAGTTCCTGTGCTTCTGGCAAGTTGCGCAATTGCCTTCTCCCGTGATGCACCTCGTTGAGCAAAAACATTTAGAGCACCGCCCGACTGACAAGCATCTAAGACAAATAATTGCTTTAGAGCCTTAATATTTTGTGAGAACCCCATAAGCTCAGTTGCCGATACAGCCTTCTCTTTCAACATATTAACATCGCCATAAATATTAGTTACATCAAAAGGAACAATATAAAATTCGCTTTGATTTTCCTTGGCTTCGTTGCTCATTACACCATGTCCTGCATAATAAAATAGAAATACATCTTCGGGACCAATTTCTGCGGAAATTTTCTTAATGGCTGCAAGAATTCCCTTTTTATCAGCAGCTTCGTCTTTTAATAAAATAAGTTCAACTTTATTAAAAATAGTATCAGCACCTTTTTTTACAATTCCCGAATAAGTTTTAGCATCGTTTACTGCAAAATTTAATTTATACGCCGGATTTTTGTAATTATTAACTCCAAGAGCCAAAATATATAGGTCAGTTTTTGCCGCAACATCGTCGTACATAACTGTAAGGCTAATAGGTTCTGATTCTGTACGATCTGCATTTAGAACCATAGCAGAAATTTTATTTTCTCCGTTTGAAAGTCCAATATCGAAAGTGCGTGTTTGTTTGTTCCCTCCTCTAAAAACTAATTCGTCGTTAAGATTTTCGTTAAAAACCAATTTGCCATTATTAAAAACTCTTATTTCCTCGGCTTTACTTTCCTTTGTCTCCAGACTTACTTCAAGAGGAAGCATTGGTTCTCTCCATTTTAAGACGGAATCCTGAAAAGTTATTGATTCGTTGTTTTTTTCGCCCCTAATTGCCAGTTTTAGGCCTACAGGATTCTTAATCATTTTGTTTAAATTTCCGGTTTCTCCAAACTTTTCTCCTTTCATAATACGTTCGAGAAGTCCGGGTGAGAAAAACTTTTCAAACAATGAGCCAACGGGTATAACATCCATTCCGGAGACATAATTAACAAGCTTTAAAGCCTCTGGAGAGCCATCGAAAAACCCGGCAGAATTTTGCACCAACCAATCTTTACGACTAATTCTAATATAAGTATAAAGCTCCTTATAACTATCTAAATCCCAAATCTTTACAATTCCATCAACAGTACAGGAGATTAATCGTTTACCATCATTTGTTATTTTTATATCGGTAATTGAATTTGAATTGCCCTCAAGAACTTTTAGAACTTCTCCGGTATCAGGATTCCAAAGTTGAATAGTTCTGTCGTTGCTTCCAGTGGCAATAAATCTGCCTTGAGGGTCGAAAGCAACAGCATAAACAGAGCCATTATGAGCGGAAAATTTGTTTATTAACATTCCGGAAAGAAGATTCCAAACCTTTGCTGTGCCATCCCAACTAGCTGTAACCATAGTTTTGCCATCGGGACTAAAATCGAAATCGGAAAGCAGATGAGTATGACCAATAATATCTCTAAATTTTTCACCTGCATCAACCTCCCAAAGTCCTGATTTATAATCGAGTGAGCCAGCCATAATGTACAAATCTCCCGGAGTAAAACCAAGCACATAAGGAGAATTATTATTCAGATTAATGTACTTCTTTTCCTTTCCTGTTGCCGTTTCCCACACCCTTATGCTTGCATCCCAACTACCTGAAACAATATATTTATCGTCGTTAGAGAATTTCGCATCAAAAACTAACTCTCTATGACCCTTAAAAGACCGTATTTCCTTTCCTGTCTGAGTATCCCACAACTTTATTACCTTATCTCCTCCTGCAGTAAGAAGCATTTTGCCATTTTTGCTGAAATCGAAACTATAAACAATTTTTGAATGTCCCTTAAACTCCTGAACAAGTCTGCCAGTTTCCAAGTCAATCATCATTGCAATTGAATCTAAGTTACCTTTAATCATATATTTACCATCGGGACTAACAGCAACTGCAGATTTCATTGTAAGATATTTCAGAATGCTTGTATGAGTCCAATTAGAATAAGAAAACTCCATTCCCGAATCACTTTCTTTATTCAAATATCCTTCTAAGCTTTTAGTTTTTCTTCCTGTTGAAATATTCCAGATATCAGCTTTATTGTTTTCACCGGGCAAAATTGCAAAAATTCCGTCCGGACTATTTGAAACAGTAAAATGATTGATATAGGAGTCTTTTTTTTCCAGAACTTTATTACCAGTTTTCACATTGTAAACAAATAGCCTACTGCTTTCAGTAGCAATAATGAAGTTATTGTTGGCAGAAAAATTTAATTGAGTAATCTGATTTTCACAGTCGTGATAAGTTCTAATCTTCTTTCCACCGGGAACTTGCCAAGCAGAAATATTACCACGTAAAGCACCGGTAATAATAGTTTTCGAATCGGAACTAAAAGCCATCATTTGTCGGCAACCATCGCATTTAGTTTCCTCATTATCTTTAAGATAGCAGATTTCTTTTCCGGTTTCTGCATCAAAAACCTGAGTAAAAAGTTTAATGGAACCAATTGCAATGTATTTTCCATCGGGGCTAAAAGATGCAGAATATGGTTTATCGGAATTTATTGTAAGAACAGTATTTCCGGAAGAAAGTTCTACAACGTTTACCTCCTTATAACTTAATCTATTTAGAATTTTTGTTCCATCGGGACTAACAAGCAGAGGATGTACCTTATAATCGTAACTTTTAATAAAATTGCCTAGTTTTTCTTCCGTTTGAATATCCCAAACCTCAACATTATCGCGGTTATCACCTAAAATTACCTTAGTGTAATCGGGACTAAAAACGGCTGTTTCAAGGTTTTCTTTTTCAAGTTTAAAAATATGCAAAGCCTTTCCGGTAAGCAAATCAAAAATAATTGCAGTATTGTCGGATGAAGCAGAAAGAATTGTTTTTCCATCTTTACTAAAAAACAGCGACAGAACAGTACCGGTATGCTTGTTAAAGGATCTAATTTCTTTTCCTGTAGAAAGATTCCAAAGTTTAATAGAATTATCTAGACTTCCGGTAGCTACATATTTACCATCGGGACTAAAATCGGCGCAGGAAACATATTTCAGATGTCCTTTTTGAATTACAGTTTCAAGATTTGGATTTTCCTGAGAAAAAATAAT
>JAFGXD010000151.1 GCA_016936815.1 Bacteroidales bacterium | reverse complement strand
TAATATTTTAATTGATACATGGACAATTGGTTCTGGAAATTTTTGCGTTTACGATGGCAATAGCGATGGATTTGCCCTCCTTGGATGTAATGCATGGGGACCAACGCAAGTCATAAGCGCATCATCTTCAAATACATCCGGATGTATTACAATTCAATTTCAGGCATCATCCACAGGATCAAACATTAGCGGAACAATTGGTTGTAATTTTTCATGTCAACCTGTAATTTCATCCATTATTTCCTCCGATCCTCCTGCTACAATGGAAGGTGGAGCATACTATCTGGATATTTGTCAGGATCAGGAAATTAGTCTGCAAGCAAGCGGAACTTACCAAAACACAACTTATGCACAATCCAATGCCACATCAACATTTAACTGGAACATGGGAGATGAAACTACCTATACAGGAAGTTCAGTTTCACATACTTACAGCGAAGATATTGGTTATGAACTATATGTAACAATAACCGACGCGGCGGGATGTGTCAGTACAAATTACACCGGCTATAGGGTTAGGGTTTCCAGACAGCCTGTATTTGCCGGCACAATTCCCGACCCGTCTGTTATTTGTCAGGGCGATACTGTTACTTTAACAGGAGTTGTAAATTCCGAAGAATGGCAAAGTATCTTTACTCCGGTTTTTGCAGACACTACCTATATTCCGGATGGAGGCGAATGTTACACAGATACCTTATACTACGATTATTTCGCCCCTGGTCAAGTTTTGGAAAACATTGAAGATTTTTGTGGAGTTTGGGCTATTATAGAACATTCATTTCTTGGAGATCTTACAATTTCTATTACTTGCCCAAATAATGAAGGCGCAGGTGGTCCCGTAACTGTAGTTCTGGAATCAATGCATGGCGGAGGAACATATCTTGGAGAACCAATTGATGACTCAAGTGGTGGAGGTCCCGGAACAGGATGGGAATATGGATGGGTAACTTACGGAGATGCAGATTATTTACCGGATATGGGATCTGTCGCAAGCAGTTACGGAACTTTGCCTTCAGGCTCTTATGGGACTTCTGAACCTCTTGACCCACTAGTTGGTTGCGAACTAAACGGCAATTGGATTATTTCAATTTGCGACTTCTGGGCAATAGATGACGGATATCTTTTCTCATGGTGGTTATGCTTCGATCCTTCAATTATGCCGGAAGGATGGTCTTATCAAAATACCTATCCTACACAAACATGGACACCCGGAGCCGGAACCGGAGACAGCTACATGTTTAGTGCAAATACCGGAACTTACGATGGAACAGGAATTGATGATACATATCAACCTTTTCAATTTGGCGTAACCGATGATTTTGGATGCTACTACGATACTACCATATATGTTCTTGTAAAAGGAGATACTGCCGAAGATTGCTGTGAGACTCCAATAGTTAATGTTATTGCAGAAAATCAAAGTATTTGCGGAAACACCTTCGCTCTTAGTGCCGGCGGTTTTTATATGTCAGGAAATACCGGATATTGGACTGCCAGTCCTTCTTCAGGAGCAGTTTTTTCAAATCAAACTTCTCCTATTACAAATGTGGTTGTTTCCGGATATGGAGCATATACTTTTACATGGACTGAAATGAATAATGGCTCATTATCCTGTGTAGCTTCCGATGATGTTACAATTACTTTTCTGGAACAACCTGTTGTTAATGCCGGACCTAATCAAGACCAATGTGGAAATACGGTAAGTTTAAACGCAGGAACTTTGCCTTCCGGTGCAACAGGAGTTTGGTCAAGCATTCCAAGTTTGCCCCCATCGGCATATTCTGGAGGAATAATGACAAATCCTGTAACTACTGTTACCATTCCGGGATATTCAGAAACAATATCTTACGAATTTATATGGACAGTTAGCAACGGCGATTGCACCGATGCCGATGATGTTAAAATTTACTTTTATGAAACTCCGAATCCAAACGCCGGAAACGACACAACTATCTGTGGTTCAATAGCAAATTTAAATGCAACAGGTGTTGTTGGCGAAGGATACTGGACTGTTTATACAACAAGTGGAACTTTGGTTTCCGATGTATTGTTTATAGACCCCTTTAATCCTTATAATCCTTTGGCACATTTCCTTCCAAATGCTAACGCTAACATAGCAATGTTGGGCACCGACATAAGTCTGGTTTTTGTATGGACAGAAATAAATGGAGATTGCTCCGGAAATGACCTAGTACAAATTACATTTACTCCGGGGCCTTATGCTTATGCAGGAAACGACAATTTTGTTTGTGGCGATTCCATTCAGCTTAACGCCGACATTACAGGTGTTGAAAGCTATTCAGGTTACTGGACAAGCGATTTTCCTTTACATTTTTATTCAAATTCAGGAGTCTCCGGAGTAAATACAGACCATAACGGATCTGTTGTAATACCGCCAAATTTAGACGAATTATATATTAACGGTATTGCAAATTTAGATTTAATTTGGAATATGTATAACGGAGTCTGCACTTCTTCTGATATTGTAACAATGACATTCTATCAACAACCTGAAGCAATGGCAGGAAGAGATACTTTTGTATGCGGACAAACCTTTAATTTCCAAGCAGTTCCTTCAGTAGATACTTCAATTGGAACATGGCTGATGATAAGTTCACCTGTCGCCGGTGCAACACCTGTTTACAGCTCACCGGCCGGTTATGAGCCTGCCACCCGAGACCCAAATGCCAATGTATTGGTAACACACTACGGCGATTACCAATTTCAGTGGAAAGAAAGCAACCCATATTACTCCGAGTGTTTTACAACAGATGTAATAAATGTAAGATTTGTTGAGGTACCAACAGAAATGGATGCCGGCAACGACACACTCTTCTGTCAAACTTCCGACGATCAATACATTGCTTACTTAAATGCCACGGGGGGTTTTGGAACAGGAGTTTGGCACAGCACTAATTTCCTTTCAGGTTACAACTACGAAAATCAGATGAATCCTGCAACTCAGGTCATTTCTAACCACCCCGGTACAGAAACTTTCTGTTGGAGAGAAACTGTTCCTTCCGGATTCTCACAGCCTTGTGTGGTTGAAAAATGCGTGGATATTACTTTTGAACCTACTCCAAATGTTACGGTATTAACAGCAGACGACTGGGTTTGCGGACCACAATATGTAGCAATTAACGGACATGTAATTGACGCAGATACTGCTTATTGGTTTGATGCTTCTCATGCCGGAACACAATTTATTAACAACACAGCAACAAGTCCAACAAATGTTAATGATACAGTTGAAGTGAGTATTTATGGGCATCACGAAATATACCTAATTGCAGCAAACAATGTTCAAATAGGCAGCTACACCGCTTCCTGTAAGGATACTGCTGAGGTCCTAAATATTACTTTTTACGAATGGCCAACACCACAAGTAATAGAATTAGACACTGCCTGCGGATTTTGTTACAATTTGGAAGGATTACAATCCATGGACAGCACCGCTGTAACTTGGTCTGCACTTTCTCCTTCCGGAATTACATTCTCCTCAACAGGCACAATAATAGGGACATCGGCAATTGACACCGTTTGTGTTGCAATAACCGATACAACCAGATTTATTAATTTTACCGAATATTACCCTTACCAAAACCGTTGTGGTGTTTCAACACAAATTGCTGTTAAGTTTGCCAGAATTCCCTATGGATTATTTGATGTTATAGAGCCTTTTTGCTTTGGTGATGCATTCACAATATCCGCCAGAGAAGATTCACTTAAAAATTACGAATGGGATTTTGGCAGTATCAGTGAATATTTAGTTGATTCTACATATTTGAATGCTGCTTCCGGAGATCACAAGTACGAAATCCATTGGCTAAACGGAGACACCATGCATATTGTTGATGTAGTACTTACAAACTCTTATGGTTGTAATTCACCAATTTACAGAGATACTTTGTATGAACCGCCAATTAATTACGCTATTCAAAATGTAAGTCATGAAACTTGCAGCAATTCCAATGGAACAGTTGTTATTCAGGGGGCAGGTGGTCTCGACCCTAATGCTTACCATGGTCTTACCTGGATGAACGACAGCATTGGAGTTGTTAATACTTATCTTGATTCAATTATTGTTCAGGAACTGCCTGCCGGAACTTACTGGGTAGAAATAAGCGATCCTTACAATTGCAAAGTGTTGGATACAATTCAAATCTTAAATACGGGCCTTATTGATGCAATAATTGACACATTGCAATTCACGCTAATTGAGGATGGAATTCACAATGGAGTAATTGGCGATGCTAGTGCAGAAATACCCCTAATATCATTAACCGACGATGCCAGATTCTACCATTGGTTCATATATTCAGATGAAGACAGCCTAATTTACGGTCCGTTTACCGGTCAAATTCAATCTTACGAATTCCTACAAGGTGGGGACTACAAAATAATTCTGGAAGTTGAAAGTCGTGAAGGCTGCACTGATAGGACAAATTACATATATCTGAAGATTATGGGAGAATCGTATGTAGAAATACCAAATATTTTCACTCCAAATGGAGATGCTGTAAATGATGTATTCCAAATAAATGCCCGTGCATTAAAATCTTTTGAAGGCACAATTGTTAACAGATGGGGTAAAACAATTTACGAATGGAACGATTGGCAAAATCCTAACGCCGGATGGGATGGAACCATTAATGGAGGAAATACTTACGCTACCCCGGGTGTTTATTACTACATAATTAAAGCTGTTGGGATTGATAACGATAAAAGTTTTGAATATAAAGGTGCATTGCACCTAATTAGAGAAAAATAAAAAAAAGAGGTTGCTCAGGCAACCTCTTTACACTTTTTTTTGTCATATAAGAAAACGTTCTTTAAAATGCTGTAAATCTTAAAGAAAAAATGCTTTTCTTTGTAAGCATTAAAATGATTATTCTCTAAAAAACTTCATATTTTTTTAAGGAATTTTCGTATTTTTTTAAAATTTTACTAAATTTGTGATTCTGAATAATTAACTAAAAAAATTAAGAAAAATGAAACGTCAACAGTTTTTCGTACTAGTTTTAGCAATGGTAATACCATTTCTAACCATTGCCCAGGACGGCAAAAAGGTTAATCCTAAATTAAAAACAAAATACAGTCAAGAATATCTTGACAAAATGCTTGCCGATAATCCCGATCGTATGGAGTTTTTGAATTTTTATACTGATAACACTTGTTATATAGTAGATATGCCTAGCAAACCAATTGATTTTATTGAACTTGAAAAACTCAATTCAGAGCCCGGAATGGAAAAAAATATTGAAGCAAAGGATCTTGTGAATTTCAATATGTATAATTTCAATATCGTGCCCTCACTTAAGGATACAAAATATTACAAAGCCGGAAATACCGGAAAATTAATTATTGTTCGTCCTGAAAATGATGTGAACAGAATGTATGAAAACTCTAAAAGAACTAAATAAATCGTTGACAAATAAACAAAAAACCCAGATTATATGAAAAAGCTATTTTTTGTGATGTTGTTGTTTTTGGCCGGCTTTTATGCTGCCAATGCTCAATACACCGTAACAGGTGCAACAGGCACCACCATCTCACCGGGTACCGGGAGCACAATTTACCTCGGTTCTTATTCACCGGGGTCTACTTATGAAGTAACCATTTGCTCATCGGATCCCCTTTGCTCGCACGTAACTCTTACGTTCGATGCGTGGACTGTTGGCTCAGGCAACTTTTGTGTTTATAACGGAAACACTACTAGTGCACCACTTATTGGTTGTAATGCTTGGGGAACTACCCAATCCGTTAGTGCAAATATTGCCAATACCTCAGGTTGTTTAACAATTCAGTTTTCTGCTTCCTCCACAGGATCAAATATCGGTGGGGTAATCGGATGTCAATTTATGTGCCAATCTGTTTTAGCATCAGTTGTTAGCACCGACCCTCCTTACACAATGGAAGGTGGTGTGCGATATCTTGATATTTGTCAGGGAGATGAAATTTCCATGCAATCTGCCGGTGTTTACCAAAACACTACTTATACCCAGTCTGATGGAACTTCAACATTCCTTTGGACTTTAGGTGATGGAACAACTTACACCACTCAAAACTTCACTCACACTTTTCCTTCAGATGAAGGTTATAGTGTTAGTTTGTTAATTACCGACGTTGAAGGCTGTACTTCAACCAACGAAATTGGTTACAGGGTTAGGGTTTCCCGTCAACCAATTTTTGCTGGAACCCACCCTACACCAACAGTAATATGTCAGGGAGATCCGGTTACACTTACAGGTAATGTTTCTTCAACCGAATATATTTCGCTTGTTGAACCTATTATTTCAGGAACAACATACTTACCAGACGGCTCCGGCGTATCTTATACAACTAGCATTTTCTTCGATTATTTTACGCCAGGTCAAATATTGGAAGATGTTGAAGACCTTTGTGGTATTTGTATGAATATTGAACATTCATACCTTGGAGACCTTGTAATGGAAATTACTTGTCCTTACAATACAATTACAGGATCTGCCACAACAGTAGTACTTGAACACCAACATGGTGGTGGAACATACCTTGGAGAACCTATTGACGATTCAGGTGGAGGCGGTCCCGGAATTGGTTACGATTACTGTTTCAACACACCTGCACAGGCAGATTACCTTTCTCCAATGGGTACAATAGCTTCCGGCTATTCAACTTTACCTTCAGGTAGTTATGTTACATCCGAACCTCTTGATGCTTTGGTTGGTTGCGAACTAAACGGAAACTGGACAATTACAATTACTGATAACTGGTCAATTGACGATGGTTATATCTTTGCTTGGTGGATGTGTTTCGACCCATCGATTATGCCAGACAACTGGTCTTATGGAAATACTTATCCAACAACTATGTGGAGTGCCGGCGCAACCGGTGGCTCTATGTCTAGTGCTACTGTTGGTACCTACACAGGAACAGGTTTAACCGACACATGGCAACCTTTCGTTTATACAGTAGTTGACGATTTTGGTTGCTCTTACGATACTACAATTATGGTTAACGTACTTGCATCCGATGCTACAGAGTGTTGTGTGGATCCTGTTGTAAATATTATTACCCCTGCACAAACAATCTGTGGTAACGAAATTACTTTGGATGCAGGAGATTTCCACATGCCGGGTAACGAAGGAACATGGACTCATGCCGGTGGTATTGCTACTATTACTTATTCAGAAGGAACCTCTCCTGTTACCGATGTAACTGTTGACGGTTATGGTACATTTACTTTTACATGGACAGAAGTTAATAACGGCTCCGCTGCTTGTACTTCATCTGATAATGTTACTATTACTTTTCTTGAAGAACCTAGTGTTTATGCAGGACTTGACGACGAACAATGTGGTAACGTTTATTTACTTGATGCAGGAACATTACCTGGCGGAACTACCGGAACTTGGTCAAGCGTTCCCGCTTTAGGTGCAGGCTCTTACGGCAACATTAGTAGCCCAACTACTACAGTTACTATTCCGGGCTTTTCAGGAACTATGCCTTACGAATTTACATGGACAGCAGATAATGGTGTATGTTCAAATTCTGATGACGTTAAAATTATTTTCTATGAAACTCCTGCACCAAACGCTGGTGCTAATTCAACTGTTTGTGGTTCAATTTTTGACCTTAATGCCACAGGTGTGGTTGGAGAAGGATTTTGGACTGTTGAAACCACGGGTGGAGTACCTGTTTATGATGTTATTTTCTCCGATCCAAGTGACCCAACAAATCCTTATCCTGAAAGAGAACCGGATGCACAGGCAAATATCGCCCTTGTTGCAACTGCCACAACCTTAGTCTTTACTTGGAGTGAAACCAATGGAATGTGCACAGGAAACGACGATGTTCAGGTTACTTTTACAGCAGGACCTTATGCTTACGCAGGAAACGACAACTTTATTTGTGGTGATTCTCTTCAACTTTATGCAGATACTGTTGGGGTTGGAACACTAAACGGATTCTGGACAGATGAATATGGTGTAAACTACTGGGATAACGAAACAGGAACAAGTCTTGGTCTTGCAAACGATCCTCATGCTTATGTTTCAATTCCGGCAAGTTTAGATGATTTGTACGTAGACGGAATTGCTACTTTAGATTTTGTTTGGAATATGGACAACGGTGGTTGTATTTCATCCGATGTTGTAACTATGACATTCTACCAACAACCCGAAGCAATGGCAGGTAGAGACACATTTGTATGTGGACAAACATTTACTTTCCAGGCTGTACAAAGTGTTGACACTTCAATTGGAACTTGGTTGAAACTTTCAGGTCCCGGTACTCCAATTTATACTTCAACTGTTTTCCCATCAATTCCAACAAGAGATCCAAACGCAACTGTTCTTGTAACTGAATACGGTGATTACCAATTCCAGTGGACAGAACAAAATCCTAACTTCTCTTCATGTAATACAAATGATGTTATTAATGTAAAATTTGTTGAAGTACCTACAGAACTTGATGCCGGAAACGATACTGCTTTCTGTCAGACTCCCGACGATCAATACATTGCTTACCTAAATGCCACGGGAGGTTTTGGAACAGGTGTTTGGCATAGTACTGTTTACCTTACCGGTTACAATTACGAAAGTCAAATGAATCCATCAACTCAGGTTATTTCTAACCACCCCGGAACAGAAACTTTCTGTTGGAGGGAAACTGTAGAATCAGGATTCTCACAACCTTGCGTGGTTGAAAAATGTGTTGATATTACTTTCGAACCTACTCCTAATGTTACACTACTTAGTGGCGACGATTGGGTTTGCGGACCTCAGTATATTACTATTAACGGTCACGTAATTGATGCCGATACTGCTTATTGGTTTGATGCTTCTCATGCCGGAACACAGTTTATTAATAACACTACAACTAATCCTATTAATGTTAATGACACTGTTCAGGTTGGCATTTATGGACATCACCAAATTTATTTAATTGCTGCTAATTATGTTCAAATAGGTAGTTATACTGCTGCATGTAGAGATACTGCTGAAGTATTGAATATTACTTTCTACGAGTGGCCGGAACCTTATGTTAGAGCTACCGATACTGCTTGTGGAACTTGCTACAATTTGGTTGGAACTCCTTCTATGGACAGTACTGCTGTAACTTGGTCTGCTCTTTCGCCTTCCGGAATTACATTCTCCTCTACAGGTACTATTATTGGAACTTCGGCAATAGACACTGTTTGTGTAGCTATTACAGATACAACCAGATTTATTAATTTTACCGAATACTACCCTTACCAAAACCGTTGTGGTGTTTCTACTCAAATTGCAGTTAAATTTGCAAGAATTCCTTACGGATTATATGACTTTACCGCTCCAAATTGCTTTGGTGCCGAATGGGTTATTTCAGCCAGAGAAGACTCTTTACCAACTTACGAGTGGAGCTTTGGAGAATCCGGAGAATATTTTATAGATTCTGTTATTCTTAATGCGGAAACAGGTGAATACGAAAATATTGTTCATTGGGTTGATGGAGATACTATGCATATTGTTGATGTAGTATTAACAAGTTCTTATGGATGTAACTCACCAATATTTAGAGACACTCTTTACGAGCCACCAATTAACTATGCTGCACAAAATCTTGAGCATGAAACTTGTAGCAATTCAAACGGCTGGGTTATTATTCAAGGTGAGGGTGGTTTATCTCCTGAGGCTTTCCATGGACTTAATTGGGCTAACGATAGCGTTGGTGATGTAACAATCTATGAAGATTCAATTTACGTACAAAACTTACCTGCCGGCACTTACTGGGTTGAAGTTAGCGATATCTACAACTGTAAGGTAATGGACACTATTCAAATCCTAAATACCGGTCTTATCGATGCAATTATAGATACCTTGCAGTTTACACTTATTGATGATGGTATTCACAATGGTGTAATCGGTGATGCTACTGCAGAAATTCCTTTGATTTCGTTAACCGATAATGCAAGATTCTACAGATGGTACATTTATACAGATGAAGACAGCCTGGTTTTCGGTCCGTTTACAGGTCAGATTCAGTCTTACGAATTCCTTCTTGGTGGAGACTACAAGGTTATTCTTGAAGTTGAAAGCCGCGAGGGTTGTATTGACAGAACTACTTATATGTATCTGAAAATTTTGGGTGAGTCGTACGTAGAAATACCAAATATTTTTACACCAAATGGCGATGGAACTAACGATGTTTATCAGGTTCATGCTAGAGCTCTGAAATCATTCGAAGGAACTATTGTTAACAGATGGGGTAAAACACTTTACGAATGGACAGATTGGCAAAGTCCAAACGCCGGATGGGATGGAACAATTAACGGCGGCAACACTTTTGCTTCACCCGGTGTTTATTACTACATTATTAAAGCTACAGGTATTGATAACGACAAGGCGTATGAGTTTAAAGGAGCTCTACACCTGATAAGAGAAAAATAATCAATACAACAAATACAAAAAAGAGGCTGCCTTTGTGGACAGCCTCTTTTTTTTTGTTTGTATAAAAACAGTTTGAAATCTTCTTTTATTGGTATATATTTATTGCAAATAAAAAATTGAATTTATGAAAAAAGTATTTACCGGTATTCTAGCATTATTCATTGCTTCAACAATATTTTCTCAGGAATCGTTTATTAAAGAAGATTGGGAAAAAGCTGTAGCTCTTTCGAAAAAAACGGGAAAAATTCTATTTGTAGATTATTATACCGACTGGTGCGGTTGGTGCAAGGTAATGGACAAGCAAACTTTCAACGACTCTATTGTTAAACCAATTATGGAAGAAAATTTTGTTTTACTTAAAATAGATGCCGAAAAGGGCGTAGGCCCAAAACTGGCAAAGAAATATAGAGTAAGTGCATTTCCCAGCTTTATGTTTTACAGTGCCGATGGAAAAGTAATAAAGAAAATTATGGGATTTCAGAAAGCCGAAGAATTTATAAAGACAATGGAAGATGTAAAAAAACTAAATGAAGCAAAAACCTACTACGAAGGAATAAGCACAAATCTAGACCTTAAATACCCAAAATTTTACGACGATTCTTTTCTTGACAAAGAAAGCCGTCCCAAATTAGACATTGAAGAGGTAAATAAATATCTTCTCAATCAAAAAGACTTTAATTCAGAAATAGTTTTTGCTGTGCTTTCCAGATTTCCAACTAGCGATGAGGTGAATAAGAAATTTCTGGCACAAAAAGATGAGCTTTCAAAACTATTTGGTAAAGAAGATGTAGAACAAAAAAATTCTCAAATATTAAACGCAAAATATTCAGAAGTCCTAAAATCTTTAGATGAAAAATTACTTGAGGAACTTTTGAGCTTTATTGAAGAAAATCTTCCCGAAAAAAAAGAAAACTACTTTCTGGCAATAAATACAGGGTTTTTCGAAAAAAAGAGCGATTGGAAAAAATATTCTGAAATAATTGATGCACAAATACGAGACAACAAACTTGAACCTCAACAGATTAATCAATATTCATGGAATATTTACGAAAAATCTGAGGATTCTTCTGTACTTAAAAAAGCTGTGGATTGGATGAAAAATCTTTGTGATACAAATCCCGAATGGATGTTTATTGACACTTACGCATCTTTGCTCTACAAAACAGCTAACTACCCCGAAGCAAAAATTCAAGCAGAAAAAGCAATAAAACTAGGATCGGATTCAGGAGAAAACGTCGAAGAAACAAAAATTCTTCTTGAAAAAATCTTAAAGGAGATAAAATAAAAAAAGGGCATCAAGCCCTTTCCTTGTTATTTCTTAAATACAATTTCTCTAAAAGCGGGATTGTTCCAAATATCCATTATTTGTTTAAAATCTTTGTATTCTTCAGGTTTTATAATCCTCTTCTTAATTTCAACTAATCTTTCAATATTAATTTTACCATCGGTTTGTTCAATAATAACATGAACTATTCCTAGTTTATTTTCAATTTTCTCATTCACATTATTCGAAATCAATTTCATATCGGATGAAAGGCTAATAGAATAGGCGTATTTTTCAGTAAATATGTAAGGTAAATCAAGATTAGATTTTCTATCCTCAGGCAAAACTTTAAATCCATGTGCTTCAATGCCATTATTTGCCATAGGAATACTTACAAAGAAATAATCTGTTTCGCCTTGAGGTGCAATGGCCTGTTCCAAATCAAATGACAGTTTGGAAAAAGGTTTATTATTTTCCACAACTTTTCCTCTAACCGATTGACTAAAAAATTCGCTTACACCCTTGCTTTCATTCAAAAGATTGTAATAAGGATTAAGGGTTCCGGAACAAACCACATCCATTGTACCTGAAAACATTTTGTCTGAAAGTTTAAGATCTCCCACAACTTCCAAACTATTATTTGGGAACTCCTTATCTATAATAACAGCCTTATCTTCTTTATCAACCAAAATAAAATCGGATGTTTCCATGTAGAATTCATAATCGGTTCTGTTTAAATAAGTTGGGGAAAGAAAATATTGTTCTCCTTCAAAGTCGAGTCTAACTAAAGGTTCGCCAAAAATAAAAATATTTCCAACATTATTTGAATAATCTTCAGGATTTACATTTTGAGTAATAAAGGCATCAAACCCTGCATATCTAAGAACTTTCCTTAACAATTTAGCCAATTCAAAACTTGTAGCTCCATTACTATTCCAAACATCAACAGCAGTTCTGGATTTAAGAATGTTATAAAAAACCGGAACATAAAACTGATTCAATTCAGATATTAGCAAATTCTGTAGCTCCTTTGCAAGTATTAAGCCCTTTTTTCCGGCACTAATAATTTTATCGACCTTAACCTTCAGTTGTTCAGGTAATTCCTTATCGTATTCAATTTTCTCACTAACAAGTTCAATTGCCTTATCCATTTTTTCAGTAGAAAATTGAAGTACAGAAAAATTGCTCTCACCAGCACTCATTTCTCTGGAAGAAGCCGGAACATTTTTAAACACCCAGGTATATACCGAAAAATTACCTTCAGAACTAACAGATGGGTTCATTTGATTTTTAGTTTTTAAGAAATAATTCAGTTCTTTTCCTTTTGGCACCTTCACTCTTATTATCATTTCTTTAACAGGTGATGAAGCAGTAATATCTTCCATTCCCATTAGGAAAGGAAAAAAATCTTTTTGGGAACGGATTTCATAATCCAAATCAACAATTGCCCCAATTTCAAGACCTGTATGGGTTATTACCATTTCCCTCATATTATTTAAGTATGGGAAATTTTCAGCAAAATGTGGTAACACCTCATTATAAGCATTTTCGGGAGTAACAACTTTAGTACCGTCTGCCATTGTGGTAACAGAATGATTTATTTTAAGTTTCTGAAATTCAGGTTCATAAACCACAAACGTTTCCCCATAAAGTCTGTTAAAAGAAAGGTGGGTTAAATACTTTAGTTTATGTGCATAACGATAAATTACAGAACCATTCTCATTCAGAGTATATTCTTTCTCCATTTTCAGATAAACAGCATCTGCATTTGGATAATCTTTCTCAATATTGATAGTTTCTTCTTTGCTATTTTCCTTTGAATTACAAGAATAAAAAGAAACTGTTAAGGCAAGTAAAATTGCTGATAATAATATATTCTTCATAACTAATTGTTTTCCAGATTTATAAAACTTTTAAAATTACACGTTCGCTTGCAAATTTCTTTTGAGCAATAACAGTTTTTCGAAACGATTCCCAATCTTCAGGTTCATAACGACGTTTCTTTAATTTTGCTATTTGCTTCATTTTTAAAACATTGCCTTCCAATAAATAATTACCTTCATAATCGGCTCCGGAACCTTCAACCTTTTCATTTTCAGGCAAACTAATTTTTTCGCAATTCTTAGGTAGAATAATCTCCTCATTAAGTTCAACTAACTGAGAACATCCGCTGGTAAAACTGTTGGTTCTTTTTTCCAAACCTGTATCGAAAGACAAATGATATTGTGAATTTCTAAAAATATTGGATGCAATAAAAGGAACAAAAATTATTTCCTCATTGCTAACGATTACGTAATTAGGAATAGAATATTTTACGCTAATTTTAACAGGTCCTGACATATAATCCACAGGATTTTCGGGAATAATTACCTCTTCAACTTCAATTAGTGGATGAGTAGATTTAAGTTCTCTTTCAACCGCATTATGCCATGTATCTTTGAAATTTCTTGTAAACATTGAACGTACGGAAGCATCAGATTGCCCTTCGGCTTCGAGAGTGAACTCGCCCTTAAGAGTTCCATTGGGCAAAATTTCAGATTTTCCATTAATCTTAAGATAATGATTTTCAGGAGCTGAAATTGGTGTTTCCATTAAATCGGCACCTTCTGGAAGTCCCATTAAATAATTTTGTTGCTGTTCGCGACTCGACCATAATTCCCTAACAAAAGGCACCCAAGTAGGATCGAGAAGCTGGTACTCGCCATTTCTCCTTTTTACTACGGTAATTGAATGGTTAAACTGATCGGCAGGAATTCTGTCAATTCTACTTCCTGCCATTGTCATTGCAGCATAGGAGTCGAAACCTGCAGCTCGTAACATAGCAATTAACAAACTTGCTTTGTCTTTACAAACCCCGCATCTATCGGTAAAATTCATTTTTGCATTATGAAGAGTAAAACCCTCTCCCTCTCCCATTGAAATCCCTGAATATCGCATATTATCAGCAACCCAGTGAGTTAAAAGAGAAATTGAGTCCTCCTCAGTTTTTGCATTTTTTAAAATCTCGGCAACTTTTTTATCAAGTTCAGGATAAGAATCGAAAGAGCCATAATCTTCGTTAACACCATAAAACCAGGTAGATTTTGCTTCCCAATCGGGACTTGTAGAAATCAGTAGCTTTGGACCAACATCGTCATTATCAACCATTCTAGGCTCACGACGAATTGGTGTTAAATCCTTTCCGGTAAAAGCATATTTAATTTTTTCTCCTTGTTTTTGAATTAAGGAATCTACATTTCCATTATAGAATTTGTACTGTACAGTTTTGTTTTCAGGAATTAAAACCTCATAATATTTCAATTTAATTGGATTCTGGTCAAAAAATCTAACAATATCATAAAAATGACCTTTCATTGGAGGGATATACTTACTATCGTCTTCTTCTGAATAGAGTAAGGCGTAGGTAAAACCTTTTCTAAACATTCTTACCTCAACACCATCGCCGGGTTCCAATCTGCCAATAGGAATCTGCTTTTGCCTTGCGCCCCAATAAATCATTCTGGCAGGAGCAGGATAATCCTGAACTAATTGAATATCAATTGGCTCACTAGTTCCATCTTTTCTATGAATAATTACTTCACGTACCTCTATAAAAGCAGATAAGGGGTCGTAATCGAACTTTACAACAGCCAACCTTTTTGCCCCATAATTGGTCAGCACTTTGTATAAAGTCCTATTATTAACGTAAGATAAACCCGATTCCTGCATATCGGTATAGGTACTATCAAAAACAGTTAGCAAGTCGTACCCGGGATAATCTGCAGATTTTAGTAGCGATTTAACATCTTGAGCAACAAGACTGTAAATAAAAAAGCAGAGTAGAAATGAAAGAAATAACCTTTTCATAAATAAAATTTTTCTAGATTAAAGGCTAAAGATAGTAATAAGATTTTCAAAGAGAAAAAACAGCAGCATATTTCGTATAAAACCATTATTATTCGTCAATTGTATCAATCCTTATGGCCTCTTTTCTAAAGGAATTGACCATTATTATTCTTTCTACACCAAAATTTTCCTCGTGCACAGACACAATTCATTGCATCTTTTTTCCAAAAAGTACAGACGCAATGCATTGCATCTTTATTACCTTCCTTCCATCAAACCATCAAACAGATTACAATTATTAAAGCCTGTAATCAGTTTTTTTTCTATATTTGCTAAAAATAAAAAATTCAATGTTATTGAAACAGCACAAAATAATATTTTTCTTTCTGTTTGCTTCTTTGCTGTTAACATTACCATACTGTAAAAACTATTATACCAAAGTCAGCAATAACGACGTTAGTCATTTATACAATCCAAGTTCAACAATTCTTCATCCACAGTACAGAATTTACCATAAAAATGATAGTATAAGTCTATTATTTTTTTCTATTTCATCAACTGAACTCTTATTTAATAAAAAAATAAGTGAATCCACTTATTTTGCCACTATTGATATTAACTATCAACTATTTAACTCTTACGAATCGGGGGAAATAATAGATTCAGCCACACACAGGTTTAAGTTTGAAAAGCCAGAAAGTAGCAGTAATCTTATCCAGAGCTTTGAAATAAAGGTTAAAAACGGAAGCATTTTACAAGCTCGAATTGATATGAAGGATGTTATTAGAAACAAATTTCATTCAGATTTTATTGGTATTTCGAAAAAATCAGTTCATTCTGAGCAAAACTTCTTGCCTGTAAGAAATGATAAAACACCGATATTCAACAACTTTGTTACATCAAAAGACAGCATATTTCTTGAAAATACCAGAATTAAGCAACAAAAATATTTTGTAAGCTTTTACGAAATTGATTTCAACCCAGCCCTACCTCCATTCAGCATAACCCCATATAAATCAACAATATTAGAATTGGATTCAATTTGGGAAATTACTAACAACAAACCTTTTATCTTTCCTAAATACGGAATGTATCATATTCAAAGTGATACTTCTGTAAATGAAGGTATTACATTTTTTAATTGGGGTGAGAGTTTTCCTGAATTCACCTCACCATCATCAATGCTAGCACCGTTAAGATACCTAAATTCAAATAAGGAATTTAATAAATACGAAGAGTTTGGTAATAAAAAAATGGCTGTGGACGAATTTTGGTTAAAAGCTGCAGGGAATCCTGACAGAGCAAGAGAGATAATAAAGGTTTTTTATAATCGTGCAATTTATGCAAATATGTATTTTTCTTCTTTCACCGAAGGCTGGAAAACAGATAGAGGAATGATTTACATTATTTTTGGCAGTCCGAAAAGGATATATAAGACAAAAGATAGTGAAAAATGGATTTATGGCGATAACCCGGATCTTCTGTCAATAACATTTACATTTACACAATTAGAAAACAATTACTCCTCAAACGATTATATTTTGATACGCAAGGAAGTTTACAAAACCAGTTGGTATCAAGCAGTTGATACGTGGAGAAACGGCAGAATTTATTCAATTGGATACTAAAAAGAAACATGAACAAACCATCAAAATCGGGAAAAATATTTGGCATACAGCCGGTAAAAGAAGCTGTACTTGCCGGAAAATCAATAGACAAAGTACT
Organism: Bacteroidales bacterium; assembly: GCA_016936815.1. Classification (GTDB taxonomy): domain Bacteria; phylum Bacteroidota; class Bacteroidia; order Bacteroidales; family GWF2-38-335; genus GWF2-38-335. The sequence goes on along the minus strand of JAFGXD010000151.1, from coordinate 5,057 downwards.
AATTAAAAAGGGACTTCAGAGCGAATTATTTGGCGAACTGTTTAAATTATTACGTGACAGAAAAATAAATTTCCAATATGTACCTCAGGAGAAGCTAAATCATTTATCAGGAGGCAACCATCAGGGTATTATTGCATTTGTATCTCCAATAGAATTTATTGAAATAGCTGATATTATCCCATATATTTACGAAAAAGGGGAAGTTCCTTTTATTTTAGTTTTAGATGAAATAAGTGATGTAAGAAATTTCGGGGCAATTGCCAGAACAGCGGAATGTGCAGGAGTTCATGCAATAATTATTCCTTTCAAAGGTTCTGCAGCTATTGGAGCAGATGCAATGAAAACTTCGGCAGGCGCATTATCCAGAATTACTATTTGTAAAAGTAATAATCTTCCAGAAAGTATTAAATATTTAAAAACCTCAGGACTTCAAATTCTTGCGGCGGATGAAAAAGCTGAAAAATCGTATTTAGAATCAGATTTTACAATTCCAACAGCATTAATAATGGGTTCCGAGGAAACCGGAATTCAGAAAGAAAACCTTAAGGAAGCCGATTCTGTTATTAGAATACCTATGAATGGTGAAATTCAATCACTTAATGTTTCGGTTGCAACCGGAATACTCCTTTTTGAAGGCCTTAATCAAAGAAAAAAAAATAAAAATCATATTTTGGTATAAGTCAAATTATTAAAATTTATTTATATGCGAATAGTAAAAGATTTTATTTTGGGATTGGTTTCTTATTATGAAGCCGCCAAATTTATCGTTAAACACAATTTGTATTTGTATTTTATTGCTCCTGTTGCACTTATAATAGCATTCTACTTTGGAGGCGAGTACATTTTTAATATGATGAAGGATTTTGATTTTGAAAATATCAAAAAACTTGATTACGACAATCTTAAAGATGAAGATTTATATACTATGTTGATTTTGGGAATAGAACTAGTTTCAGTTTTTGTTATTGCAAAATTTTGGAATTATTTGGTTTTGAATATATTAACACCAATGAATACTTTCCTTTCAACCAAAACGGATACAATTTTAACAGGCAATGTTTTTCCAATTACAGTAAAAATGTACCTAGAAGACACTTTTAGAGCCTGGAGAATAATGGGACAAAATATGGTAGTATGGATGTTAATTTTAGCTATCTGGTATATCTTAAGCATTTTTCTAAGATTATTTATTTATGATGAAATTATTGACGTTATTAACACAATAATCGTATATGGAACAGGATTTTATGTTTTTGGATTTTCACTTCTCGATTACACAAGTGAAAGAAGAAGGCTAAACATTAGTGATAGTTATAAATTTGTTAGAAAACACGTTGGATTAGCCTTTGCATTGGGAATGGTTTACTCATTATGTTTCAGAATTCCTGAAATTGGGGCTTACGTGGGAGTTATTGTTGCACCGGTGCTTGGAGTTATTGCCGCAACACTTGCAACACATAAACTAGTAGATCTTTCCAAAAATCCACACGCAAAACCAAAAGGTTTCAAAAAAACAAAAAAAATAAATACTTAATATGACCCTAATAAAATCTATTTCAGGTATACGCGGAACTATTGGAGGAAAGCCCGGTGAAGGTTTAAGTCCTCTAGACCTTGTAAGATTTACATCAGCTTATGCAACCTGGTTAAAAGAAACCTGCAAAAAAGAAAATCCTATTGTAATATTGGGTCGAGACGCAAGAATTTCGGGAAAAATGGTTTCAGGTATTGTTTCAGGAACTCTTAATGGAATGGGAATAGATGTAATTAATTTAGATTTTGCCACAACCCCAACAGTGGAAATTGCTGTTACAGAACTAAATGCCGATGGCGGAATAATATTAACTGCTAGTCACAACCCCAAACAATGGAATGCCCTTAAATTACTTAATAGCAAAGGTGAATTTATTTCGGCTCAGCAAGGGGAATATATTTTACTTCTGGCTGAAAAAGATGAGTTTGTCTTTGCAAATATTGATGAAATAGGAAAAGAAACGAAAATTGAGAATTATGAAGACAAGCATATTGAATTAATATTGAATTTGCCCTTAGTAAAAACAGAATTAATAAAAGAAGCCAAGTTTAAAATTGCCATAGATTGTGTTAACTCAGTTGGTGGAATTGCAATACCAAAATTGCTAAAGAAACTAGGTGTTAATGAGGTTATTGAATTGTATTGCGAACCCAACGGAATATTTCCACATAATCCGGAACCTCTACCGGAACATCTGACGGAAATTTCTGAATTAGTTAAGAAAACAGGAGCAAATTTAGGCTTTGTGGTAGATCCCGATGTTGACAGATTGGCAATAATTAATGAAGACGGAAGCATGTTTGGGGAAGAATATACATTAGTAGCCGTTTCAGATTTTGTACTTAGCAAAACATGCGGTAACACTGTTTCAAATTTATCATCATCAAGAGCTCTTGCAGATATTACAACAAAATACGGATGCATTTATTCTTCATCGGCAGTAGGTGAAGTAAATGTTGTTGAAAAAATGAAGGAAACAAATGCTATAATTGGTGGCGAAGGAAATGGAGGGATTATTTACCCCGAATTGCACTATGGCAGAGATGCTTTGGTAGGAATAGCATTATTTTTAACACACCTTGCCGAGCAAAAATGCAAATGTTCCGAATTGAGAAAACAATATCCGGAATATTATATTTCAAAAAACAAAATTGAATTAACTCCTTCAATAAACATTGACAAAATATTCGAGAAACTTATTGAACATTTTAGTAATGAAAAAATTACAACAATCGACGGAGTTAAGATTGATTTTAAGGAAGGCTGGGTTCATCTCAGGAAATCTAATACCGAACCTATAATTAGGATATATTCGGAAAGCAAAACAATTAAAGAGGCTGAAAATCTTGCCAATGAGGTGAAAACCATTATAGAACAATACAAATAAAAAAAAGCGGCCTCTAGCCGCTTTTTTCATCATTAAATTATATTAAAATCTAAATCCAAATGTTGCCATTATTTTGCTGTTAGAAAAATCTAATTTTGCTCCATCAGTTACAATAACTGAAGGATCGTATAAATATTGGTATTGAGTGTTAGTTGTATAAACATAGGCCATATCGAAAAAGAAACCCTCATCCCAAATACCAAAACCACCTGAAATTGAAGAAACTACGTTATCAACATTTATTTGTCCCTCTGCATAAGGTGAACCATACATTGCATATCCACCTCTAAGAGCAAAATTATCTAATTTATACTCAATTCCAGCTTTTAAATTACCGGTAGCACGGTAAGCTTGCTGTGTAGCATCATTCTCATCATAAAAATCGTAGGAACCCGAACGCAATCTAGCAGTTCTGTAATCAACAAATTCATAATCAACAGAAACAAAGCCCTTTTTTGCAATAATAAACGACAAACTACCTATTGCTTTAAAAGGAGTTGATAATCTGTAATCGAATGCTCCGCTCATTGTCTCACCATCGGAACTTACAGGTTTAACATGATACTCGTCACCATTATCGAAATAAGAATCCATTGAAGTTTTGTATCGGTCTGTTAAATCGAAAAATGTAGGAGAGTGAATTGCAACACCCAATCTGAGAACATCAATTGGTCTGAAAATTGCACCAAACTTAAAGTTGAATCCGGTTCCATGAGTTTCAAAATTTGTGTTATAAGCAAATTCTTTAAAATTATCTATTGTGCCCAATTCATCAATCTCCCTGTGAACGGAATTATTTATATATCTAAGGGTTTGAATTCCAATAGATCCACCAATAAATAGTTTGTGCTTATAATTTCCACCAAGAGCAATTACGTACTCCCCAATTGAACCTTTAATTTCGCTTGTTTTTCTCTGTAATTCACCATATTGAGGAGCCAAATTGGAAACATACTGATTAACGCCTGCTGTATCAGGATCAATTAAATAAGCATCCCAAGCAAGTCCTTCTTCGAAAGCTCCATATCCTGAAAACAAACTAGTTGAAGATCTTCCGTTGGCTTGTTCGGCAAAATAGTCTGTTAAAGAATTATGAATATTTGTTCCCTGAATTCTAATTTGATTATGAAAATTATTTAACTGATTATACCCAAAGGCGAAATTTGTAGTTACCCAGCCATCGTCGTTACCGGAATTGTAAGCTCCAACAATGCCCATATTGTTAAAGTTAAAATTATATTTGAAATCACTGACGTTAGTGCCATAGTAAGCAGAATTTGCATTGTTATACGCAAAAGTTGGAGTAAAAGTAAACTCTGAACTTCTGTAAACACCCAAACCAGCAGGATTAATACTTATTGAAGAAAAATCTCCACCTAGCGACCCAAAGGCTCCACCGGAGGCCATTGCTCTGGCAGTTCCTCCGGCGAAATTTTGTGAAAATCTTAGGGCATCTACTTCATTTTGAGCTATGGATGAAAAACCTGCTATCAAAATGATTGTTAATATATTTATTATTTTTTTCATGTCTTTTGTTTTTAAAAAGTTATTAAAATTTGGAGGAATTAATAACCCAATTACCTTCTACCGCCTGATGAAGAACCGCTTCTTGAGGAGGAAGAAGATGATGATGAACTACTTCTTGAGCTACTTCCCGAAGAACTTGACCTGCTGCTGGAACCTGAGTAACTTGATCTGCTGCTAGAGCTGCTAGAACTTCTGGAAGGACTGCTATAACTACTTCCAGAGCTGCTTGGCTTTGAGTAAGAGCTTCCAGAACTACTTGGCTTTGAGTAAGAACTTCCTGAGCTACTTGGCTTTGAGTAGGAACTTGAAGGTTTTGAAGAGCTACTTCCTGAATTGCTAGGCTTTGTATAAGAGCTTGAAGGTCTTGTTGAACTGCTTCCTGAATTACTTGGCTTTGTATAAGAATTAGAAGGTCGTGTTGAGCTGTTGCCTGAATTACTTGGTTTTGTATAAGTATTACTAGGTTTTGTCTCTGTACCGGCTGGCCTTGTGTAATTGTTGTTAGGTTTGGTTTCAGTACTAGTTGGCCTTGTATAAGTATTATTAGGCTTTGTTTCAGTTCCGGTTGGCCTTGTATAAGTATTATTAGGCTTTGTTTCAGTACCGGTT
>JAFGXD010000150.1 GCA_016936815.1 Bacteroidales bacterium | reverse complement strand
CGTAACACTGGATGGGAAACCGGACAACAGTTTTCAATTTAATGCTGCAACAGGGAAAATTACATCGGGATACAAATTGCTTCCCGGTAGTCATACATTGGTTGTTACAGGAAAAAACACTTGTGGCCAGGATAGAAAGTCAGTTAAGAAAATTGTTGCAGCTAATGTTGAAGTTATAGATATTGAAGATGTTAGTATTGAAGATGAGAAGTATTGCGGAATTAGGTTTAATCCCGGAAATGCTGATTGGCAATTCTGTTTAATAACGCCAAAAGGCTCATATAATCGCTCAGACCTTACAGATAATAATTTTAAGTACTCCGGAACTGCATCAAAGGCATATTTTAAACCTATAGCTGGTGGCGGAAAAGCTACAGTTGCCGGAAAACCCTATGAATTAGAAAACGGTAAATATTATTTATTTACAGGAAACCTGAAAGTTACTGTAAGCAGAAGCAATTCGGGTTCTGTGGGACAATGGTCTATTTGTATTGAAGCCGATAAAAATCCGCAGTTTGGTATAGGCAATAATCAGCCTGTTAGTCCATGTACCGAAAACAATAATAATGGAAATTCGGACGATAATAATGGAGGAAAAAACAACAAAGTAGACAATAAAAACTCGCAAGACAAAAGAAATAATTAGGGAGCCATCTTTTAGGACGACTCCCTAGTTTTTAATAAACTTTTTTACCTATGTAAAAAACATATCCATAAAACTCCTTATATTTTCGGTACATAATAGCTTCATGTTGTTGATTAGCAACAAGTTCTTCTGCGGTTTTGTTTCCTGAGTGCTTATTAAGAAACTCTTTTTGCAGTTCTACCTGAGGTTCGTAAAAATTCTTTGTCCAGCATTGTTCAGGCAAAACAAAACTTGCTGTTGGCGAATATCCCGCTTTTTCCATTTGCGATATTTTTTTTGAAACAAGGTCTATTTCAGGATATGCTTCAATCCAAAAATCTTCAATTTCCTTAGGACGATTTTCGGTAAGCCAGCTAACTTCAGTTACCGCAATATATCCATTTGTTTTCAAAAATTTTCTCCATTCATTCAAACCCTTTTCAAAACCAATATTGTAAATGGCACCTTCAGACCAAATTAAATCCAAAGTCCCAATTTCAAAAGCAAGATTGTCCATGGAACCAACTAGGCCTTTTACTCTGTCGTTAAGCCTTAGTTTACTGGCATTTTGGTTGAATATTTCAATAAAATCGGGAAACAAGTCTACTGCTGTTATGAACCCTTCGGTGTTTTGAGCCAAAACCATTGTCTGGCCGCCTGTTCCACAACCAATATCGGCAATTAAGGAATTTTTATCTAAATTTTCTATAAAACCTAATGCATTTATTGTGGCATGTTCGCTGCCGGGACCCTGTCTATGTATTCCGGAATAATATTCGCATATTAAGCTAAAGTCGAATTCGTGAATTGATTTATTTTCGTTATTCATGATTTTATTTTTTATTGGGAAATTTGAAAAAAATCATCAAATAATCCCATGTTTAATAATATTCTTAAATGAAAATCCGGCTCAAGTCAGTGACAAGAGCGCAGTAAGAATTATAACCTTGGAAAATTACCAAAGGTTATTTACAATACCGAATCCAAAATAAATCTTAACATCCAAAATTTTTAGTGATGCAAAGTTAGATTATTTTTTAGAGTTAATCAAGAGTTTCCTTCAAATGCATAATTTTCTCTTATAAAAAAAAATAATCGACAAGAATGATTGTTTTTTGCTTTTTTTTCTGTTTTTTTGATGTACAGAAATCTAGTTTTTAGTAAAAATATTCTTAATAACAAAAAATAATCAAACTATGAAAGCAAAACTACCATCCGGACTTTTTCTGTTGTTAACCTTCGTTTTATGCTCAATTTCCATTGCCGGATATGCTACAGCCGGTGGTGCCTCTCACTCAGGTGGCGATGGTGGCGATGCAGGAGCTCTAATAGAAATCCTTTTCTACATTTTCTGGTTAATTCCAAGTCCTTACAATTTTATTGTAGCAGCTGTTGTTATTGTGCTTTTCTTATTAGTGTCTAAGCATATTAGAAAAACTCAAAAAGCTCGTTCTATTTTTAATAGCTTGCCTACCGGACGACCAGTAGACCAAATTCCCGGATACGACCGTCTGCTTATGAATAATCCAGATTTCAATCTCGAAAAATTTAAGGAAAAGGTAAAAACTGCCTTTATGGATATTAACAAAGGTTGGGAAGCACAGGATTTGTCTAAACCAAGAAAATATGTTTCCGATGGTGTTTACCAACGTTTTAATACTCAAATGAAAATGATGGGACTTCTTGGTCAGAAAAATACTTTCGACCATTTAGAGGTTAAAGATATATTTATTGATAAAGTGGATACCGACGGAAACTTCGATGTTGTTCATGTGGCTTTTCATGCTGCTGTTAAAGAAAAATATGTGAGCGAAAAATATCCAAACCTAACTCATTCCGAAAATGTTGAATTTGTTGAATTTTGGTCATTTATCAAAAAACGCGGTGCCGTTGAAAAAGATATGTTCTCTAACGATAATTGCCCCAATTGCGGTGCTGAACTAACTAACCTTGGTGAACTAAGTAAATGTCAGTATTGCGGTGCTCTTACAAACTCCGGTGAATTCGACTGGGTTCTTGCCGAAATTACTCAGCCCGACGATTACATCAATTCTAATCCAAAAGTGTTCAAATCTGCTAATCTTGAAGAAAAAGTTTTCGAATTGTTTAAAGATTCCGACGATTTTAGCATACAATTAATTGAAGACAAAGTAAGCAACGGTTACTTACAAATTGAAACCGCCAGAGTTTTCAAAAAGCCTGAAATGATGCGCAGATTTGTTTCAAATGAGCTATTCGATAAACTGTCTGAAAGCTTTGGTAAAGATCAGGAGTTTATTTACAACAGAATATTCCTTAACGACGTAACTCTTATTGGAGCTGCAAAGCAAAAAAATAAACACCTTCTTTCGGTTGCAGTTAAATGCTCATACCAAAGAGTAACACCTGGAGAAAAGAAAGCTAATTATTTAGATGAGGTTATTATCTCAAAAACAGATGTGGTACTTGTTGAACGAGATGTAAATGCAGGTGTAAATAAAGGCTCAATTTATTCTCATTCATGTCCAAGTTGTGGTGGCCCAACAGGCGACACAATAGATTTGAAATGCCAGTTCTGCGGTGCCGAACTTAACTCAACAAGCAACGAATGGATTATTAGAGATGTTATGGATTCTTCAGAATACATGAAATTCTACTCCGAAAATTCTTCTTCTTTTGTTGCTCAGGTAGATCCGGGTAAACTCGACAGTATGTACAAAGTACGCGATTACGCCTTTAATAATCTTCTAATACTTGTTGCTGCCGATGGTCAGTTTGATTCTGCCGAACTTGAATATACAGAAAGAATGGCCAAGAAATGGGGCTACGACCTAAAGAAAATTCAGCCAATGTTCCAAATGGCGCAGGCAGGACAGCTTGTTATAAGAATGCCGGAAGAAATGAAAGATCGTGAAAAAATATACAAAATGATGGTGAAAGCTGCCGAAGCCGATGGAAATATTGCCGAAGAAGAACAAAAAGTTCTAGATAGCATTAAGCAAAGGTATCTTGACCAACAAGATGTTGCTTAGAAATATGAGATAGCCTGATAGTCTGATATTCCAATCAAACTATCAGACTATCAAACTATCAAACCTTCAAAATATCAACTGTTTATTATTTAATGAACCTAACTTTTAAACTTCTGTTTTTTCTTGTAAGCATCTCGCTTTCTGCTCAGGAATGGAAAAATCCTCAGATTACTCAAATTAACAAGGAAAAACCGCATTGCTCTTTTTTCTTTAATCCTGCCGAACATGGTTCAGAAATTGTTTTGCTTAACGGAAATTGGAAATTCAAATATTCGAAAAAACCATCCGAACGACCTGCAAAATTTTATGAAAAATCTTATAATTCAGACGATTGGGACAAAATTCCCGTTCCTTCAAATTGGGAAATTCAAGGTTATGGTGTTCCAATTTATGTGAATACTCAATATGAATTTATGCCTCAGGGAAAGCAGCCCGTTCCGCCTTATCTGCCCGAAAACCAGAATCCCGTTGGTTCATATATTACCGAATTTTCTGTTCCTTCCGATTGGAAAAAACAAGATGTAATTCTTCACTTCGGCGCTGTAAAATCGGCTTTTTACCTTTGGGTAAATGGAAGTTTTGTTGGATATAGTCAGGATAGTAAGCTGCCTGCCGAGTTCAATATTACCGAATTTCTAAAATCGGGCAATAACTCTTTGGCTGTGGAGGTTTATCGTTGGAGCGACGGCTCATATCTCGAATGTCAGGATTTCTGGAGAATTTCGGGAATTGAAAGGGATGTGTTTGTATATTCCAGACCAAAAACTTGTATTTACGATTTGTTTTTTATTCCCGAATTAAACGAAAACGACTATAATTCAGGAACTTTTAATCTTGAGGTCTTACTCAAAAATAATAACAAAAAACCGGCAGATAATTTAACTCTTCAAGCTGAATTAAGCTTTCAAAATTCTCTTATCTGCAAATTAGAAAGCAAAATTTCTATTGATCCTAATTCTCAGGTTTTGAAATCTTTAAGTCCTGATTCAATTCTTCAAAAATTACAATTATGGACTGCCGAAACTCCAAACCTCTACGATTTAAAACTAATACTAAAAGATGCAACCGGCGAAATATTACAAATAGTTTCTCAAAAGGTTGGTTTTAAGCAAGTTGAAATAAAGAACGGACTTCTTCTGGTAAACGGAAAAGCAATAACTCTAAAAGGAATTAATCGTCACGAACACGACGAATTTACCGGACATGTTATTAGCCCCGAATTAATGCTTAAGGATATTAAACTAATGAAAAGGCATAATATAAATGCTGTTCGTACATCTCATTATCCCAACCATCCGCTTTGGTATGCTCTGTGCGACCAATACGGAATTTATGTGGTAGACGAAGCAAATTTGGAATCGCATGGAATGGGATACGGGAATAGCAGTCTTGCAAAAGATACTACTTGGTTTAAAGCGCATAAGGAGAGAATTTTAGCAATGGTTGAAAGAGATAAAAACCATCCGTCGGTTATTATTTGGTCTATGGGAAATGAGGCGGGCGATGGAATAAATTTCGAAAAATCGTACGGCCTGTTAAAACTTAGAGATCCTTCCAGACCGGTATTGTATGAAAGAGCCGAGCACAAAAATCATACTGATATTTATTGCCCTATGTATTCTAACTTTGGTCATTTAGCCGAATACGCAAGCAGAAATACTCAAAAGCCTCTAATTCTCTCCGAATTTGCTCATGCTATGGGAAATAGCAGTGGGAATCTTCAGGAATATTTCGACTTAATTGATAAATACGAAAATCTTCAGGGTGGTTTTATTTGGGATTGGGTTGACCAAGGAATTGCTGCACAAAGCGAAAATGGTATTAAATATTGGAAATATGGAAATCTTTACGGACAGGATTCTATTCCGGGAGATGCAAATTTCTGCATGAACGGACTGGTTAATGCCGACAGAAATCCTCATCCGGGAATAATGGAGATAAAAAAAGTTTATCAACCTGTTAGTTTTCAGGCTGTTCCCTTTTCTGATAACCAAGTAGAAATTACCAATAAATTCGATTTTCTAAATTTGAATTTGTTTTCTGTATCCTATTCAATTTTCGAGAACGACAAACTCATTGCTAACGAAATTATTTCAAATATTTCTCTAGAACCTGGCTCTAGCAAGATTCTCACTCTTAATTATGGGTCTTTTGAAAAGAAAGCCGGTTGCGAATACTTTATTAATTTCAGGTTATTAAACAAGGAAGATTTTCCTCTAATACCTGCCGGCACTGAGTTTGCAACGGAACAATTTCAGATTACCAATATTATTAGTAATGATATTTCACATCATTCAATTCCTAAAATAATACTTAGAGATGCCAAATCTGCCGCTATTGTTGAAGGAGAGGATTTTGTTGTAGCATTTGACAAGACTTACGGCAAAATAAATCATTTTAGAAACAAAGGAAAAGACTTGCTGATTAACGGACCTGAGCCTGTGTTTTGGCGCCCTCCAACCGATAACGATATGGGCGCAGGTTTACACAAGGAATGTGAAATTTGGAAAAATGCCTGGGAAGGTATGAAAGTGCAGTTTTACTACGTTGAGTCTATTGATTCGGCAAATGCTAAAGTAAGTTTCGACTTTATAAATCAGGAAAAAGGTTTTGCTTACAAAATTGAATATTTGGTTAGCGGAAATGGTGAAATAATAATCACAAATACTTTTTTACCATTAAAAGATGACTTGCCCATTTTACCCAGAATAGGCCTGCGCTTTAGGTTACCAAAGGAATTTGAGCAGCTCGATTGGTTTGGAAGAGGTCCTCACGAGAACTATTGCGACAGAAAAAATTCTGCTTTGGTAGGGCATTATTCCGATTACGTAAACACACAATTTTTTCCTTATGCCAGTTTACAGGAAACAGGTCATAAAACCGATTCTCGTTGGCTAAATCTTACCAACGGAGAGCATGGTTTATCTGTTTTCGGCTTGCCGTTATTTGAATTTTCAGCACTTAATTACAGCATAGAAAACCTTAGCCGATTGGAAAAAGGAGACAAACATCTTGGTCATGCAGTAGAGCAGGATTTTACCGAGTTAATAGTAGATTTTAAGCAGATGGGACTTGGTGGCGACGATTCCTGGGGAGCTAGGCCGCATTCACCATATCAAATAAAACCACAAAAATATGTTTACTCTTTTGTAATAAAACCTTATTCTTTAGACAACAATAATTTTATTAAACATTCTCAATTAAATAAAAAATGAAAAGATTATTTAAGGCAATAATATTTTTTGTTGCAATTACATTTGCTTCATGTGGAGATAAAACTCCCGATTATTTTATTCCTATTGAAATTATTCCAAAACCATTATCTGTTAAGCAGGGAGAAGGGAATTACATGTTTAGGGAAGACAGCAAAATCTTTATTAATACCAAAGATTATGAAGTGAAAAAAGTTGCAAATTATTTCGAAAGAAAAGTCTCTCCGCATATTAATTTTGAATTTAACACGGTGCTAAATTCAACCAGACCGCACGATGAAGACGGTTTGCATCTAATTTTAAATAAAGAAATAGACAAAGAATTGGGAAACGAGGGTTACAAAATGGAAATAGACGGTTCGGTCGTTATTTCCGCCAATACTCCTAAAGGTTTGTTTTATGGTATTGTTAGTCTTCTTCAATTGTTTCCGGTTGAAGTTTTAAACCCTGTTGGAGACGAACAAGTTGATTTGATTGTTCCAAAACTTTCCATTACCGACAGTCCCAGATTTTCTTACCGAGGAATGCATTTGGATGTTTGCAGGCACTTTTTCCCTGTTTCAACCATAAAAAAATACCTTGATATTATGGCAATGCACAAACTAAATACATTTCACTGGCATCTTACCGAAGATCAGGGATGGAGAATTGAAATTAAGAAATACCCGCTTCTAACAAGCATTTCAAGCGAGAGAAAAGAAACAATTGTTGAGAAAAATTTTAATCCATATATTGGAGATTCAACTGTTCACAGAGGTTTTTACACACAAGATGAAATACGCAGTATTGTTGAATACGCAGCAGAAAGGCAAATTACCATTATTCCTGAAATTGAAATGCCCGGTCACAGTCTTGCCGCTCTGGCAGCCTATCCTCAGCTTTCATGCACTGGAGGTCCTTTCGAAACAGCCACTACTTGGGGAGTTTTCGATGATATTTATTGTGCCGGCAACGATTCGGTATTTACTTTTTTAGAGAATATTCTTTTGGAAGTAATTGACTTATTTCCATCGCAATACATACATATTGGTGGCGATGAAGCACCCAAAACCCGTTGGAAAACCTGTAGTTTATGTCAGCAACGAATTAAAAACGAAGGTCTTAAAGATGAGTATGAATTGCAAAGCTATTTTATTCAAAGAATTGAAAAGTTCCTTAACGAGCACGGAAAAAATATTATTGGTTGGGACGAGATTCTTGAAGGCGGACTTGCACCAAATGCAACTGTAATGTCGTGGCGAGGAACAGAGGGAGGAATAGCAGCAGCAAAACAAGGGCATAATGTAATAATGACTCCCGGTTCACACATGTATTTCGATCATTATCAGGGTGAACCCGAAACTGAACCTTTGGCAATTGGAGGTAATACAAGTCTTGCAAAAGTTTACGAATTCGAACCAATTCCTACAGAATTAAATGAAAAGGAAGCAGTTCACATTATTGGCTTACAAGCAAATTTATGGACAGAATATATTCCCACAGAGCAGCATTTGGAATATATGTATTTACCGCGAATGTCGGCTTTGGCTGAAGTAGCATGGACAAAAGTTGAGAACCGAAACTGGGAAGATTTCAGCATAAGAATGAAGGCACAATACAAGCGTTACGAGGTAATGGGATACAATTTTAGAAAGCCGGAGATAGCTTCTGAGGCAGATTCTTTAAAGCAATAGTTAGAAATTCCGGACATTGGCTAGCTTCAACCTAAGATTTTCTTCATACCTTTGTAAACATGACAGAAAAGCTAAAAAGAACCGATATAGAATTAATGAGCCCGGCCGGCTCTTTCGAATCACTGCAAGCTGCCATACAAGGGGGTGCTGATGCTGTTTACTTTGGTATTTCCAATTTGAACATGAGGGCTAAATCGTCGCTTAATTTTACTAACGAAAACCTAAACGAAATTGTAGATATTTGCAAAACCAACAATATAAATACTTACCTAACCGTAAATACAATTATTTACGATCAGGATGTTGAGGAAATGCAAGAAATTGTCGACTTAGCAGTAAATAAAGGCGTTACAGCTATTATTGCCAGTGATATGGCAGTACTTAATTATGCAAAAAAAGCCGGAGCAGAAATTCATGCTTCCACCCAATTAAATATTAGTAATACAGAAGCATTAAAATTCTTTTCCCAATATTGTGATGTTATGGTATTAGCCAGAGAGCTTAATTTGGAGCAGGTTAACCATATTTATAAAAATATTATTGAAGAAAAAATTACCGGGCCAAACGGCAATCTTGTAAAACTCGAAATGTTTTGTCATGGTGCTCTTTGTATGGCAATTTCAGGAAAATGTTACTTAAGTCTTCACGAGAAACAATATGCCGCTAATAGGGGTCAATGCTTACAAACTTGTAGGAAATCATATATTGTAACGGAAAAAGAATCGGGAAATGAATTGGAAATAGATAATGAATATATAATGTCTCCAAAGGACTTGAAAACAATTCATTTCTTAAACAAGATTATTGATTCGGGCGTTAGAGTTCTTAAAATTGAAGGAAGAGCAAGAGCACCGGAATATGTAAAAACTGTAACGCAATGCTACAACGAGGCAATAAATTCCATAATTGATGGAACTTATAATCAAAATCTTATTGAAGAATGGGACAAAAGATTGGCTTCAGTTTTTAACCGCGGATTCTGGAATGGTTATTATCTTGGACAAAGATTAGGTGAATGGAGCAGTAAATATGGTTCTGAAGCAAGTAAAAGGAAGAGATACATTGCTAAATGCACCAACTATTTCTCGAATTTAAATGTTGCTGAGTTTCTTATTGAAACCGGGGAATTAAAAATAGGAGATGAGATTCTTATTATTGGATCAACAACCGGTGTAGTAGAACATACAATTAACGAAATGCATTTTGATAATGGCCCGGTAGATTCTGTAAAGAAGGGCGATAAATTTTCAATAAAAACAAAGGAATTAATAAGAAGAGGCGACAGATTGTACATTTTAGAAGAAAACGAAAAATTGAATTTTATTTAACTATGAAACTGTCTTTTAATAAGTTAGAAACGTGGTTGTTTATTATACTTATTCTTGCAATGATAGGAATTGGAATAACCAGACAATTAAACGGAAACAAGAAATCGGAAGCTTCATGCTCTGCCGAAAAGAGCAAATGTGGAGGTTGTGCTCACAAAAAGGAATGCAAAACTGATAATTAGTAAAAATGACTACAAAAGAAAACAACAACGATATTCAAAAACTAATTGCGGAAAATACCGAAAGGCTTAAAGAGCTTGCATGTATTAACCAAACAACTGCAATTTTAAAGGGAAACAGATCTGTTGAAGAAACATTTCACCAAATTAGTCTTTTACTTCCTGGAGCATGGCAATATCCGGAATTTACCGTAGCCAGAATTTTTTATCAGAACAAGGAATATAAATCCCCCGGGTTTAAAATTTCGCAATGGGGCCAAAAACAACCATTTAAATCTATAGATGAAAAAGAGGGATACATAGAGGTTTTTTATACAAAAGAATTTCCTCTTATGGACGAAGGTCCTTTTTTAAAGGAAGAAAGAGATTTAATAACTAATATTGCCTCATTAATTACGGGTTATTTAAATGGAATAACAGGTCAGTCTATACTGCAAAAGACCAGAATTAACGAACCAATAAGTTCTAAAGCTGATCTTAAGACAGAACATCTGAAAAATAGCCGGCATCTTCTTCAAAGGTTTATTAACAAACATAATTTCGAAAGAGATGTCTACCACGATCTTATGCCTTTTAAAGTAAAGGAAATATTACTAATTGCCAATCTTTACGATGCTTATAGTATTGAAAAAGAAGGACGATTTACAGAACATATTCTTGGAGAGTATCATCAGTTGAATTTGACTGCAATGCCAAGAATTACAGGTGTTTCAAACGAGGATGAAGCTTTTTATGAACTTGAACACAAACATTTTGATTTAATTATTTTAATGGTTGGGGTCGATAAAAAAACTCCTTTGCTCTTAAGTACTAAAATAAAAGAAAAACAAAACTACATTCCTATATATCTGTTGCTTAATAACAATAGCGATATTTCCTATTTTGAAAATGAAAAAGAAAGAATTTCCTCAATTGATAAAATTTTTATTTGGAACGGAGATTCTAAGGTGTTTTTTGCAATGGTAAAACAATTGGAAGACAAGGTTAATATAGATAACGACACTAAAATTGGTATGGTAAGAGTTATTTTGCTGGTTGAAGATTCGGCAAAATATTACAGTCGTTACCTGCCAATGTTATACCAAATTGTTTTGGAGCAAACCAAGCATCTAATCGAAGATGTAAATACCGACGAGTTGTATAAGGTGTTAAAACTTAGAGCTCGACCTAAAATACTTCTAGCATCTAATTACGAAGAAGCAATTACTCTATTTAATACTTACAAAGACAATATGCTTTGCGTAATTTCGGATGTTCAGTTTCCAAAAAATGGTAAAATGTGTAAGACATCAGGATTTGAACTTATTTCTTACGTTAAGGAACAAATTCCAAATATTGCAACTCTTTTGCAATCTTCTGATTCCGAAAATTCCAAAAAAGCATACGAAATAAAATCAAATTTCATCGACAAGAACTCCGACAGTTTAAATCAGGATATTAAGGGTTTTATTAACTATTATTTAGGATTTGGAAATTTTGTTTACAGAAACAGTAAGGGAGGACAAATTGCAGTTGCAAAATCTATGAGGGAGTTTGAACAGTCTTTAAAAACTATTCCCGAGGAATCAATGCTATATCATGCTACAAAAAATCATTTTTCATTGTGGCTAATGGCAAGAGGTGAAATTAATATTGCAAAAATAATTAATCCTTTAAAAGTTGCTGATTTTAAGGATGTAACTGAATTGCGCAATTTTCTTATTAATGCTATTAAACAATTTAGAAACGAAAAAGATAAAGGCAAAATTGTTCAATTCGAGGAAGCCGCAATTGTTGAAGAAAGCAATATTGTTAGTCTTTCTTCAGGAGCACTTGGTGGCAAAGGACGTGGGTTAGCTTTTGTAAATACTCTTATCTACAATTTCAATTTTTCAAGTCTTTTGCCACTTATAAATATTAAAACCCCGAGAACAGCAATTATTGGAACTGATGAATTCGACATTTTTCTTCAGAAAAACGATCTGGCAAATAAGCTATATATTGAAAAAAACTACGATTCAGTAAAACTGGATTTTGTTAAAGGAGAATTATCCTACAATTTGGTAAAAAAGCTGAAAGTATTCTTAAAACTAATAGATAAACCTTTGGCAATTAGAAGCTCCAGTCTTTTTGAAGATTCCTTAATGCAACCTTTTTCAGGTATTTTTGAAACTTATCTACTTCCCAATAATCATCCCGATATTGAAGTGAGACTTCAACAAGTTATGGACGCAATAAAATTAGTTTATGCTTCAATATTTTCTAATAACGCCAGATTATATTTTGAGGCAATTGACTATAAAATTGAAGAAGAGAAAATGGCTGTTGTAATTCAGGAAGTAGTTGGAAATGCTTACGAAAATACATACTATCCTCATATTTCAGGCACAGCTCAATCCCATAATTATTATCCGGTTTCTCACATGAAACCCGAAGAAGGATTTGCTGTTGCAGCAGTTGGCTTAGGAATGTATGTTGTTGAAGGTGATAAAACTTTTAGGTTTAGTCCAAAATATCCCCAAATTGATATTGTATCCCCAAAAGATTTATACAAAAGTTCTCAGGTTTATTTCTTTGCAGTAGATCTTAATAAACAAAATCTCGATTTACTTGAAGGGGAAGAAGCCGGACTAATAAAACTAGATATTTCTGAGGCAGAAAAACATGGAACCTTAAAACATTGTGCATCGGTTTATGATGCCGATAGCGATAGAATAATTCCGGGAATTGATCAATACGGTCCCAGAGTTGTAAATTTTTCAAATATTCTTAAGTACGACTATATTCCTATGGCAGAAACAATTTCAGCAATTTTAGATATTGTTAAGGAAGCTCTAGGCTCCCCTGTAGAAATAGAATTTGCAGTAGATTTAAATAGAAATAACAATCAACTTCCTGCTTTTTATCTTCTTCAGATTAAACCATTGGTTGGAAATGAAGATGATTATAACATTGATTTAGAATCTGTTAATCATGAAAAGGTCTTGCTTTTTACCGAAAGAAGTATGGGGAATGGAAAAATTGATTACTTAACAGATGTAATTTTTGCCGACCCCGACAAATTCGACCATTTACGAACAGAAGAAATGGCTCAGGAAATTGAGAAACTAAACAGCGAAATGCTAAGAAAGGGTAAAAAATACTTGCTTATTGGTCCCGGAAGATGGGGAACAAGAGATAAATTTATTGGCATCCCGGTTGTTTGGTCACAAATTTCAAATGCAAAAGTAATTGTTGAAATGAGTCTTGAAGATTTTCCTTTAGATGCATCTCTGGGATCACACTTTTTTCATAATGTTACTTCAATGAATGTTGGCTATTTTTCTATTCAACATTCTTCAAAGATAGATAAAATAAACTGGGATGTAATTAAAAAACAAGAGGTTATACAAAAAACGGAATTTTTTACTCATGTAAAATTTAAAAAACCTTTTATTATTGTAATGGATGGTAAAAAAAGGCTCTCAGTAATTAGTACAGGGGAATAAAATGGATTACCTTACAGAAATAAATAATCTTAGAGAAAGAGAAAAAGAACTTCATTGTATTTATAATACAGATGAAATACTAAGCAATCTAAACGCTAATGCGGATGAAGTAATTAAGAAACTAGTTTTTAGCATTCCCAATGGATTTCAGTTTCCCGGAATTTGCTCGGCTCGAATAATTATACAAAATAAACAATTTGTGAGCTCTAATTTTCAGATTTCCAATAACCAGCTTTGCGAGTCAATTATTGCAGGTGAAGAAATTGTAGGAAAAATTGAGGTTTACTACTCGGAACAAAAATATTGTTTTCTTCCTGAAGAACAAAAACTTGTTAAAGCTATTTGCAATCGTCTTGGAATATTCTTATTGCATAATCATTTACATAAAATACTTCAACAAGAGAACGAATTAGATTCAAGTAACTGGAAATGGAAAAAAGATTTTGCAAAAAAACTTGCCGATTATACAAATTTTATTGAATTTGAAATTGAAGCAATCTACCTTATTGGCTCAGTTAAAAATGCCACAGCTAAACCGGCTAGCGATATAGATTTAATTATTCAAATAACTAATTCTAAACCAAAAAATGAACTTATTGCTTGGCTTAAAGCCTGGAGTATTTGTTTGGCTGAAATTAATTATGAAAAAACCGGCATTATGGTTAAGGATGGGTTATTGGATGTTCATTATATTAATAATGAAAGCTTTAGAGCTCTAGATTCATTTGCTGTTATGATTGATAATATGGACAATTCAGCAGTTCTTTTAAAGAAAAAATAAACTTATGACACAATGTTTTTTTGTAAGCGATTTACACGGTAAAACCAATAGATTCGATACACTTTTTCAAAAAATTGCGAAGAGAAAACCGGAAATTGTTTTTATTGGTGGGGATATTACTCCGGCATTTTCTGTTGGTTTCGACAATTTTGTTGAAGAGTATTTTTTTCCTGAACTGTTAAAGCTAAAAACTTCAATGAAAGATTGCTACCCCGAAATATTCTTAATTTTAGGCAATGATGACCCAAGATCGTGGGAAAAAGAATTTATGAATAAAAAATATGAGCATCTTTTTAAATATTGTCATTTTAAAACCTTCAATTATAAAGGTTATCAAATTACCGGATATTCATTTATTCCACCAACGCCTTTCAGACTAAAAGATTGGGAAAGGTTTGATGTTTCCCGATATGTAGATCCCGGATGCACTGCGCCTTACGAGGGTTCATTATCGGTTTCGCCGGGCGAAGATCTTGAATACACAACCATTGAGCAACATCTGAAAATATTAACAGAAAATTTGAAAATGGAAAAATCAGTGTTTCTATTTCATACACCACCATATCAAACAAAACTTGACAGAGCAGCATTAGATGGACAAATGATTGACCATGTGCCACTTGACCTTAATGTTGGAAGCATTGCCGTTAAAAGGTTTATTGAAGATAAACAACCTCATATTACCTTGCATGGTCATATTCATGAAAGCTCGACAATTACCGGGTATTGGAAAGAGGAAATTGGAAAAACACACTGTTTTACAGCTGCATACGAGAATAAACAGCTTGCATTGGTTAGCTTTATACTTGAAAATCCCAAAGAAAACAAAAGAGAAATTTTATAATTATGGCAGTAAAAAACATATTATTCGATTTAAAAAGAACTGAATTTCAGGATACTTCTTTTAACCTTTTAATGCAAAAGAGAATTTATAAAGTGCTTCTTATTTGCAGTTCCTACGATTCATTTATGCTGGAAGAAGACGGACGAATTGACGAGCAAATATTTAATGAATATGTTTCCCTTAACTTAAGGTATCCTCCTGTATTTCTTCAAGCTAATTCGGAAGAAGAAGCTTTAGAAAAATTAGATAGAGATAATATTGATTTGGTAATTAACATGCTTAGCGTTAGTAATGTAGATGCGTTTTATCTGGCAAATAAAATTAAAGCCTCTTACCCAAAGGTGCCAATAGTAATTCTAACTCCTTTTAGTCGTGAAGTAAGCTTAAAACTTGAAAAAGTTGACTTATCATCAATTGATTATGTGTTCTGCTGGCTTGGAAATGCCGATATTCTTCTTGCAATAATAAAATTGATAGAGGATAAAATGAATTCTCCAAAAGATATTGACCAAATTGGTGTTCAAGCAATAATTCTGGTAGAAGATTCAATACGTTATTATTCCTCATATTTACCAAGTCTTTATAAAGTAGTTCTTCAACAATCGAAAAGAAGTATGGTTGAAGGTGTTAACGAGCACCAAAGAATGTTAAGAATGAGAGGAAGACCTAAAATTTTACTTGCTACAAATTACGAGGAAGCTTTAAATCTATACAGTAAATACAAAAAAAATATCTTAGGTATTATTTCAGATATTGCCTATCAAAGAGAAGGCAAAAAGGATCAGCAAGCCGGAATTCTTCTCTGCAAAACAATTTTAGAGGAAGATCCTCATATGCCTTTTATTTTACAATCCTCTGATAACGAGAACTATGAGAAGGCTAAGGAGCTTAATGTTGCTTTTATTCATAAATATTCGAAATCTCTATTAGTTGAATTAAGAAATTTCGTAATTCAACGAATGGCTTTTGGCGATTTTATTTTTAGGTTACCTGGAAGTCTTCAAGAAATAAACAGAGCTACCAGTCTGAAATCTCTTCAGGAAAAAATTCTGAAAATTCCGGATGAATCATTATTATACCACATTAATCGCAACGATTTTTCAAAATGGATGAACGCTAGGGCTCTTTTTCAAATTGCTCAGGAATTCAAGTATCTAACTCCTGAACATTTTAATAATCTGGAAGAAGTACGTGCATTTATTTTTGATATTATTTCTGATTATCGGTTGAGCAAGGGTAGGGGAGTAATTGCTAAATTCGACCGAAATACTTTCGACGATTATCTGATTTTTTCCAGAATTGGCGATGGTTCTTTGGGTGGAAAGGCAAGAGGTTTGGCATTTATTGATTCTCTGATAAAAAAATACCAACTTCTTAATAAATTTGAAGATGTGCTTATTACAATTCCTCGAACAGTGGTTCTAAGCTCTGAGGTTTTTGATGAGTTTATGGAAGCAAATGATTTGTATAAAGTGGGCTTGTCCGACAAATCGGATGAGGAAATTTTAGAAACATTCGTTAGTTATAAACTTCCCGGAAAAATTCATCAAGATTTGTACAAATTAATTTCAGTAATTAGAAATCCTATAGCAATTAGGTCATCAAGTAAATTAGAGGATAGTCATTATCAGCCATTTGCCGGAATTTACTCTACTTACATGGTTCCAAACGACGAATCTAATCCTCAATTAATGGTTAAGCTGCTTACCGATGCAATTAAGAGTGTTTATGCTTCTGTATTTTTTAAATCAAGCAAGGCTTATATGGCAGCAACTTCCAATTTAATTGATGAGGAAAAAATGGGAATTATAATTCAAGAAGTTTGTGGAACCGCTTATAATGGAGTTTTTATGCCAACATTTTCAGGCGTAGCCCGTTCGGTAAATTTCTATCCTATTAAGCCTGAAAAAACAACTGATGGAATTGCAAATATTGCATTTGGATTGGGCAAATATATTGTTGAAGGAGGCGTATCTTTGAGATTCTCCCCTAAATATCCAAAAAAAATCCTTCAACTTTCTTCGCCGGAAATGGCTCTAAGAGATACCCAGAAGCATTTTTTTGCTCTGAATTTAAGTCCCGATAAATTCACTATTTCTCCGGATGATGGAGTAAATATTGAAAAAATATCCATAAGAGATTCAGAAGACTTAAAGCCACTGAAATTCGTTAGTTCATCTTTTGATCTTCAAAATAATATTATAAGAGATGGTGCAAATGCAGTTGGAAAAAAAATAGTAACTTTTTCTCCTATTTTAAATCACAATACATTTCCATTGGCTGAAATTTTAGGCGAATTGCTGAAAATTGGTCAAAAAGAAATGAATAATCCTATTGAAATCGAATTTGCAGTAAATATGGATACAAGTAACGGATGCCCAAAGTTATTCAACTTTCTGCAAAT
>JAFGXD010000149.1 GCA_016936815.1 Bacteroidales bacterium | reverse complement strand
TTAGCTGATTGGCTTTGTCTATGGCAACAGACTTTTGTACGTAAGGAAGTTTAGCAATTTTCTTATTGTATTTTTTTGAAAGATTCTGCCTCTTCTTTCCACTAAATGCATATTTTTCAATTTTAAAAATCTTCTTAAACGCCCAGTTCTTAAGACCTTTTTCAATATACATTTCTTTTCTTATTTGTTGATGAAACTGACAACTGTAGGCAAATTTTTCGGCGAGACATAGACTTGTATTTTTTGCCAAATGTGGTAAATCAACATTTCCCAGAAGTCTGTAACATTTTGCATTAAACTCAATAACAGCATCAAGACCATCGTTTTTTTTAAGCTTTTTTACAAATTTCTTATATCCTTTTTCACTATACACAATTTCTTGCAAAGCCGATTGCTCCTTATCTTTTATTTTACCAATAAACTCAACAAGACCTGTTTGAGCTTTTTCTAAATCATCCAGTTTTTTCTGACTCTGAGTTAGAGGTTCTTGGGCTATTGCCATAGATTGCTTATAATTAGCATTCCCTAGAGAATCGAGAGCGGTTAAATATTTCTTATAATAAACAATTCTAGTTTCAGAATGTAATTTCTGTTGCGAATTATACATTTTAAGAGTAACATCATTTATTGAACCCTCTTTTCTAACGTAGTTTTCGTAAGCGCCACTAATTGAGTCTAATACATGTTGAATTCGCTTTTGTTGAGCCTTTATTAGATTTTCATTTTCCTTAAAATAAAACCTTTCTTGCTGAGCAATAGAATATTGAACAGAAAAAATTAAAACAATGAATACTATTTTAGCAAACAAATTCATAAATGCAATAATAATATGGCTAACTTTATACGTAAAAAGTTAGAAAAGGTTGTGAATTAATAATTATGTATCAATACTTTATGGTTTGTAAGCAGAGATTTTGCGAAAAAATCGCTTTTTGCCTAAAATTTAGTAATTTTGCATTAAGTTTTATTTCGAAAAGAAAATTTAAATAATAAAAAATGAACGAAAAATTTATTCAGGAAACTATTCCCTACAAAGTAAAAGACATTAATCTGGCCGATTATGGCAGAAAAGAAATTGAAATAGCCGAGCAAGAAATGCCGGGCTTAATGGCAATTAGAGAAAAATATGCCAAATTACAACCTTTGAAGGGAGTTAGAATTTCGGGGTCTTTGCACATGACAATACAAACCGCCGTACTAATTGAAACATTGGTTGCTCTTGGAGCAGATGTTAGATGGGCAAGTTGTAATATTTTTTCTACACAAGACCACGCTGCTGCTGCAATAGCTGCAACCGGTGTCCCTGTTTTTGCATGGAAAGGAGAAACCCTTGAAGAATATTGGTGGTGTACAGTTCAGGCTTTGAGTTTCCCAGGAGGAAAAGGTCCGCAACTTATAGTTGACGATGGTGGCGACGCTACTTTGCTTATTCACAAAGGTTTTGAAGCCGAAAAGAATGCAGCTGTTTTGGATGTTAACCCCGGAAGCACCGAAGAAGCCATAGTTTTACAAACAATAAAAACCATTCTTGCCGAAGACCATGGAAAATGGACAAGAACCGTTGCCGAATGGAAAGGGGTTTCGGAAGAAACAACCACCGGAGTTCATCGTCTTTACCAAATGAAGGAAGAAGGAAGGTTACTTGTTCCTGCAATAAATGTAAACGACTCTGTTACAAAATCGAAATTCGATAATTTGTACGGCTGTAGAGAATCTTTGGCCGACGGTATTAAACGTGCTACCGATGTTATGATAGCAGGAAAGGTTGTTGTTGTGCTGGGTTACGGAGATGTTGGAAAAGGTTGCGCCCATTCAATGAGGTCTTACGGTGCAAGAGTTATTGTTACCGAAATTGATCCTATTTGTGCGCTGCAAGCTGCAATGGAAGGTTTTGAAGTAGCAAGAATTGAAGATGCTTTGCCGGAAGGAAACATTTACGTTACAACAACCGGCAACAAAGATGTTATTACGGTTGGTCACATGAACCAAATGAAAGATCAGACAATTGTTTGCAATATTGGTCATTTCGATAACGAAATTCAAGTTGAGCAACTGGAACAATTTCCCGGAATTAAGAAGATAAATATTAAGCCACAGGTTGATAAATATTTATTTCCCGATGGTCATGCAATTTTTATGCTTGCTGAAGGTCGTTTAGTAAACTTGGGTTGTGCAACGGGACATCCATCCTTTGTAATGAGCAATTCATTCTCTAACCAAACACTGGCGCAAATAGATTTATGGGAAAACAAAGGCAAATACGAAGTAGATGTTTACAGACTTTCCAAGAAACTTGACGAAGAAGTAGCAAGATTACATTTGGAAAAAATTGGGGTTAAACTAACCACTTTAACCGACGAGCAAGCCAAATATATTGGTGTACCAAAAGACGGGCCTTATAAGCCGGAGCATTATAGGTATTAGTGTGAAGGTCTGAAAGTCTGAAAGTCTGAAAGTACGATCACATAACAAGCTTATATTGGTGTGGGTGTTGGTAGTATAAGTAAAAAGACTATTAACCCTAAAAGCAATAAGTAAATAAATGCCGACAAAACCGGATTAGAATAACCAATTCTAATATCTGTTATTATTGCTAATACTAACAAAACCACATTAATTGGTAAGAAGAGATTATTGATTATTATTATTAGAGGAAAAAAAGAATCTTCAATATTGGAATTAAGGAAAAACATAAATATGCAAAAGCAATAAATCAAAAAAAACAGTTGATGTGGTAGAATTGGAAATTTTCTTTTTTCTTTTTTTAATCATACGCTTAGATATACTGAAAAGTAAATATGCCGATTGATGTTATTATAACCAATACCCCAAAAACAAATTCACATAAGTGTGATAGAGCTTTGGGGCTTCCATGGAGTTGTCGGGGGCGGAGTTTTTTGTGTAGAGATTAAGTAGACTTCTGTTAATTTGAAAACCCAATGAGAGGTTTTTTGTTAATGGAAAATCTGAACCCAGAGATATTCCTAAATCCATCTTTCTGATTTTGTGAAAATTGTTGAACTTTTCTTCGTATTTGTCGAAAAAACCGCCTTCGCCAATTATTACTTCAACCGTGCCTTTGTCGTAACCCGCAAAAAGATACGATAAATATGTTCCAAAACTTAGGTTTAGCCATTTGCCGGATTTGTATTTCGCAAGAAGAAAAATATCTAAATAGTGCAGATTCATTTCTCCCAATACCAAGGCCTTATAGTAAGTTGGTATTAAAATATCTTCATCGTCGGGAAGTTGAACTAAAGTGTCTTTCGAAAAAAGCTGC
Organism: Bacteroidales bacterium; assembly: GCA_016936815.1. Taxonomy (GTDB): domain Bacteria; phylum Bacteroidota; class Bacteroidia; order Bacteroidales; family GWF2-38-335; genus GWF2-38-335. Next base: position 9,437 of record JAFGXD010000149.1, on the reverse strand, counting down.
CCGTATTCTACTCTTTTTTGGGTAATTCCTATACCTGTTTTTATTGTCCATTTTTCGTTAAGTTCAAAAACTCTAAAACTAGATAAATGCATTCCCAAGCCGGGAGCTCCGGAACTCGAATCTTTCATTTCAACAGGTAATGGCCCACCATAGCTAATTCCTCCTCGTATTTCATATTTCTGAGAAAAAAGACTTCCGGAAAACAGAACTAATATTAATATGAGAAATGCTTTATTCATTTGGAATTTCAAAGCTAACATCATCAATCCATAAAGTGCTGCCGGCATGACCAATAAATTCTTTTCCACCGGCACTTGAGGTAAAAACAATATTTACTGTATCGGGCGCAACATCATTCAAATAGTATACAAAGGGTATATTAAAAAGCGTGTAATCGTTTACCGATGAATAAATTGCCAGTTTTGCCTCTGCAATTGTATCTCTCTTCATTAGCAGAGTATCGAATCGGGTAATATTGGCATAAAAACCTGCCGAGTCGCTGTTTACAGATAAATATTTAAAGTATCCTTTTAAGGCCACAGGCGATTTATCGAAAGGTCTTCCCAAAATTAGATTATCGCCAATAGTTGCATTACTATCGAAATATCCGGCTGCCAAAATTCCTGTTATTAAGAAATCGTCGCCCCAAAGCTTGGTTTCCAATTTTGCAGCGAAGTTTCCTTTGTAAGCCGACGAATCTTTTGTAACGGTTACCGGACCGCCAATGTAATTAAGTTTGTTAAGAGTTCCCCACCATGCCGAAGTAGGTTCCTGATAAGAAGCAGCTCCTTGTGTAAATGTTGCCCATTCTTCAAAATCGCCATCTTCTAAACCAACTTGTGTTGTGTTAGTTGGGGTGGTATTATTGTCATCATCGAGGGTAAGTTTTTCCTTTTTACATGCTGAAAACGCCACAAACAAAAGCAATATTGCAATAATTGGTTTCATCAGTTTTTAATAATTTTTGAAGTTTTTCCATCAATTTCCAAAATGTAAACCCCATTAGGTAAATTAGTTAATGGTATTGTGGCATTTTCTCTTCCTTTTGAATAGACTTTAGTAAACAAGATATTTCCAACAATATCGAAAAGTTTTACTTCAGTATTTTTGTCTGTTGAAATGGCAATATTTACAAAATCTGATGCAGGATTAGGATAAATTCTGTAATTATTTTCAGAAGCAAATTTTTCAATTCCCACATCGAAAGAGAAAGCTAAATTATCTACAAATAAAACAGATCCAACAATAGGGTTGGTAAAGTCCGACGACATTATTAGAATGTTCATAGTGTCGGGCAAATCTTCTGTTTGGTATTCTATGTTAGCCTCAAAAGCGGTAAAAGCGGTGGTTGTTTCTGCAGAAGAAAATGCACCAATTCCAATAGTATCTAACTGACCGGTCACATTGTTATGTTTTAGCATAAAAACTGCAATAAGAAGACTGTCGTTTGTTGCAGGGCTGTATTTAAAATTTCCTGTTAATCTATCGGGTCTCAAATTGTAAGGAATTCCTCCGGTAATTGATGAAGTGTTTTCGAATACATTAACAGTAAGAATTCCAAGGGTTAACAAACCCGGAACCGGAATTCCAATAATATCTTTTGTTTCCAGTCTTGCAGATTTTGTTCCCTCAATTGCATCCGAAGATTCAGTAACTGTTAACACATAAAAAGGGAAAACATAGGAAGTAGAATTTGGTGTAGTCCATGAAACAGGGTCGGAATAACCGCCTGATGCAGACCAGTTTTCGAAACTAGGGTTTGGAATTGACTGTGCAAAAACCCCGAGGTTAAGAAAAATTATAGAAAAAAGTAAAGTTAATCTCATAATTGTTTTTTATGCAAATAACAACTTTTTTCTATTATTGTTCAAATATTATTTAAAATTTTAATCTGAAATTTTCATTCCTATGGGTTGAAACCCATAGCTATGGTTGGGAAACCTCTTCGAGGTTATAATCTATCAAACCATCTTTTTTTATCAATTCCCACGAGTTGAAACCCATAGCTATGGTTTTGAAACCTCTTCGAGGTTATTGGTGAACAAACTATCAGACTATCAAACTATCAATAATTATTATAAAAATACTCATACAACTTAACCGGCAGATCTTTTTTGTTTTTTACCAAAATGCTTTTGGTTTTTCCATTCTCATAATGTTCCTTAATTTTTGTATTTACAAGTTTTCCATTTTTTGATTCTTTAATCATACTATTTTTGCCCTCATCGTTGTAGGTGTACAAGTATTCCCTTTTGTTCTTTTTTCTTTCCTCAACGGTTTTAAGCAATTTTCCATCTTCATTATAGGAATTGTTTTTTATGTATCTTAGTTTTCCGCCCCAGTAATTTGCATAATAGATAGTTTTTCCGTTCTCTATTTTTTGCTCAAATCCATATCTTATTTGGTCTTTAGAATTATAAGTAAGCGATTTAACCAAAGAAGAATCCTTATCGTAAGTTTTTAGGGTTTTCTGAATTTTTCCCTTCTTTGAAGTTGTTCTAAAAACCTCGGTATAAGAACCATCGTTATGGTATTCTTTATATTCGCATAATTGAAAAGTATCTTTAAGATTTGTTTCCTTTCCTTCGCTGTCGCACTCAAAAGACCATACTCTTTGTAGCTTTCCTTTTTTGAAATAGCTTGTTTGCTTGTTTGCTCCATCGGAATAGTATTCGTAAATCCAAAGATTTGTAGGGTTTTCGTTTCCTTTTTTGAAAAACTGACGTTTTACAATTTTATTATTGTTGTATTCTGCCAGCCAGCTCTTTACCAATTTTTTTTCTTCATCTTTATATTGCATATATCCGGTTTCATTACCTTGTGAATCGTAGGTTAATTGCTCTTCAACTTGTAATTCACCCTTTTTAGAGAGTGAAAACAAAACAGGTTTTTGGTCTTCATTAAATTTGAGGCTAATCTCTCTTCTCACCTTTTCGTTTTTAGAACTTCTGTTAAGAATAAGATTGCCATTAACATCGAATTCCTGATAATAGCTCCAATGGCATAAATCTTTCTTTATGCCCTTTTTGTAATTATAAACTTTTGTTTCTTGAGATTTGGTTTTGTTTTTAACAAGATAATCTTTATGGGTTTGAGAAAGAATGTAGCCACCACCTCTAAAATAAAAATCCAGACCTTTTTCGTAACTGTAAATTCCTTTATTGTAATAACCATATCCGTAGAAATAATAATTTTCCTCCTGCGCATTTAGAAAAAGAATTGAGGCTAAGAAAGCCAAAACGATAACTGAAACTTTTCTTCTCATAATAATAAAATTTTAGGTTTAACATTTCTCCTAAAATGTAAACAACCGGAATATGGTTGCCTAACATAAATAATTATTTTGGAAATTATTTGTTTATGATGATTTCAGCCCTTCTATTTAATTCTCTACCCTCTTCGGTTTTGTTGGAGTATTTGCTAACTGCTCCATAGCCTTTGTAGGTAATTCGGCCATTTTCAATTCCCTGATTTGTAAGATACTTGTAAATAATATATCCGCGATCGGATGAAAGTTTATCGGAGTCTTTTTCCTTATTGTCGGTATAGCCTAAAACCAAAAGTTTGAATTCGGGGTTTCGGCGCATTATTTCGAGCAAGTAGTTAAGTTCGCTGTATGATTGTGAAAGTATTTCGGTTGAATTCTTTTTGAAAATAATATCGGAAATATCAATTTTAACGGGTTGGGGGGGGGTAAAATCGGTTGTGGTTTGTTCGTTTACGCCCTTCGGTTGATAGCTCTCCTGTGGCTCGGTTGAGGGTTGTTCGTCTGTGGGTTGTTCGTTTATTGTTTGTGGTTTGTTGTTTGTGGTTTGTTCGTTTACGCCCTTCGGTTGTGAGATCGCCTGCGGCTCGTTTGTGGTTTGTGGTTTTTCCACCACTATAGTATCGGGAGAAATTTCGGGTTTAACAGCTGTTTCGTTATTTGCAATGACCCGTTTATCGGTTTTTTGAATTTCAATATTTTTTTGCGGTGGAGTTTCTTTTCCTGAATTTGAAATAATTACTGTTGTTGTAGTAACTGCCGCCACAGCAGAAACAATAATTGTAGCTTTTGCTGCCATTGATGCACCTGCAAATAGATTTTGCGATTTCACAAGGAAAACCGTTATAGAAGCAGCGGCATATTTAAGCCAGGTTCGGGAATGTTTTCCGTTTGCTTTCTGGTTAAGTTTTTCCCAGGTTTGTTCCTTATTCCAGTTTGCTCCGGGAGCGGGGCCCTGCAAGCTGTTAATTTTTTCCCTGAATTGTTTGTCGAATTCTTCTGTTTTCATCACCTTCATTTTTTCAATTATTACCACCGGCCATCCGTGTTAATTCCGGATACATTTTGTTTTCTTTCATTAACCTAACTAAAGCTGCACGTGCTTTACTTAATTGCGATTTGGAGGTATTCTCGCTAATGCCTAGTCTTTCGGCAATATCTTTGTGCGAAAATCCTTCAACCGCATAAAGGTTAAAAACTGTTCGGTAACCTATTGGTAATGCTCTAACCAGATTAAATATTTCTTCTGCTGAAATATTTGCATCGGTCATTATTTCATCTTCAATCTGATTGCTGTAAGTTTCCGGAATCATGTTAAAATTATGGCTTCTTCGCAAAAACATTAAAGACTCGTTAATCATTATTCTTTTTACCCAGCCGTCAAAACTACCTTTTCCTCTAAATTCAAACTTTTTGTAATTGTCGAAAATCTTCATAAATCCGGCAATTAAAACATCCTCGCTATCCTGCTCGTTTTTCAAATACCTGAAACACAGGCGAAACATAGCAGTAGCATAATGCTCGTAAACCATTTTATGAGCCAGTTTGTCTTTTTCGTTAAGTAATTTTAAAAGCTTTTCTTCCATTAATGGATTCTAATTTTTATTGACAAGATTTGCTTTACAATTGAATAAATGCAAGTTTTGAATAAAACGTTGCCTGAGGAACAAAATTACTTAGAAGTTCTATTTTTTAAAATTATTTTCAACAAAGACTCATGCCATTGAGTATTTTACTATAATATCTAAAACTTCATTCAGTGCAAAATGTATGCATTTACCAAAGTCCAACCTTCTGCCCAGTTTTCGGTTCCAAAAGCCCCTTTATAATTAACCGATTCTAAACCTGAAGGATAAGGGGCAATATTACTAAATGCGGGACCTCCGGGCTGAGGAATTACTTTTATTTTGTTTTCCGAATTCTGAATTTGCAATCCGGAGTCTTCAAAGCTGTTTTCTTTTTCTAAAAAGTAATTAGCAATAGCAATGTTTGCTGAAGAAATACTTGCTGCATCGGCGGCATTAGAATTATAAGGGTCGGTAACAATTTTTATTATTTCTGAAATACTATCTTCGGCAACATTGGTAAAAATGTTATTTCTAATTGAAAGGTCGTTTGCAATTAACCTGGCATAACTATGGTCTGTGCTAGCAAGAATCTCAATTTCAATACCTTTATCTTGATTTAAAAAGATTGAATTGACATAATTACCACCTGCATTATTTCTAAAAATTATTGTTCCGTTAGCATTTCCCGAACCTTTTCCAAAATATGTTACGTTGTAAATATCTGGAGTAGCAAAAGGAATTCCATTTTCAGGATTAGTTCCCCCATCGTGTTCGCCTAGAAAATCGCCCGAAATATTATCTGTTACATCTTGAACAGCAAGCCAAAACTGACCTTTTCCTCTCCATCCTTCGTCGTAGTCGAATGCATCGTCGCCATTAAAAGCAGAAATTAGATGTTTACAAACAACAGTTCCTCCAAAAAATTCGAAACCATCGTCTTTATTGGAAATTACTTCTACAAATTCTATTGTAGTTCCGCTACCTACTCCTCCCAATGTAAGTCCGTTAATTTCGTTTCCCTCGCCAATATTGCTGCCACCGTGACGAATTGAAACGTACTTGAAAACTCCGGAATTGTCAGAATCTACATTACCTCCGTAAATTCCTCTTGGTTCGCCAATAGGAATTCCCTCAATTGAAGATTCTCCCGGTTCAGAATTTAATGCGGCATTGCCAAGAATTATTACTCCGCCCCAAAGACCCTTTTCCAAATAATCAATATTTCCGGTTAAATTGTCAGATTCAGCAGTAAATATTATTGGCTTTTCGGCGCTGCCCTCTGCATATATTTTGCCTCCGCGAGCAACAATTAGAGCACTTGCATTTTCGCCCTCTCCGGCTCTTCCTTTAACCACAACTCCCGGTTCAATGGTAAGCACCTGCCCATCGTTAACAAAAACTCTACCGGCCAGAATGTAGGTGTTTCCGGTTTTCCATGTTGTGGTTCCAACTCCCGATCCATCGTCGGTTACAATGTAAGTTTTTGGGTCGTTGTTAGGATTATCGTTATTTTTACAGTTTGAAAAACCAATCAGAATTATTGTTAATAATGCTATACTGAATTTTATTTTGCTCATATAAATTGGCTAATATTAATTTAATGCAAAATTACGACCTTGAAGCAAGCAAATTGTTATTTGAATGTTAGGTTAATGTTAATTTGACAAAACTAGGTTTAATAAAGAGATATTGGTTCTTGTATTTGGCTTGTAATGAGAAATGAGTTTTGCAAAACAAAAGAATAATAGGTTTTAAGAATTTTTCTCCTTTATAAATATTCACAAGTTAACAAACCTACACAATATTGAAATTGTTTTATTTCTAATACTCTGTAAGCCGGTTAAAAAACCATTAAATGGAAGTTAACAAATCAACTCAAAAGAAAAGCTAAAATAATTCTTTCCAGCAAAAAAATTATGGATTAGATCAAAAGTCCGGTAATTCTAGAAATTAGTCATTTCAACTATTTCAACAAAGTAAAACAGCCGGCTTTCTCATACTTTATTCCATTATTTGCTCTAAAAATAGCAAGCCAAGTGTATGAGCCGGTTTCGGAAGTTTTATTACTATTTACTTTTCCATCCCATCCTTGCTCAATGTTTTTAGAGGTGAAAATTATTTCGCCCCATCGGTCGTAAATATATAGCACAAATTCGGCTTCATCTATACCGGTTCCAAAAATTCTGAATTCATCGTTAATCTGGTCTTGATTTGGACTAAATGCAGTTGGAGCATAAAATGTTACCTCATCGTTTACAAAAATTGTTAAGCCTGTGCTGTCTAAACAACCTTGTTCGGTTCTTACAAACTGTTCTACAAAATACTCTCCGATTCCGGGAAAGGTGTGACTTGGATTTGTTTCTGTTGTTTGAAACCCATCACCAAAATTCCAATAAATGTGGCTTGCATTTTCAGAATTATTAAAGAAGTTAACCTCCGGATGAAAAATACTTACAGATGTTTGGTCGGCCCAAAAATCTGCAACAGGGTTTTCGTAAACATTTATTAAATTGTTGTAAACTTCAGTGCTTACACAACCATATTCGTTGGTGGCACTAATGCTAACTGTATAAAAACCAGAGCTTTCATAGGTATGAAACGTGGAGTTTCCTGTGCCAAAATTGTTTTCATTATCGCCAAAATCCCAAGTGTAATCGTTTCCCATTCCGGCATTTGTTTCTGTAAATGTTACAGTTAGAGGCATGCATCCTCTAGTAACATCTGTTTTTACATTTATTTCGGGACTTTCTACTACATTAACTTGTATTTCGGCATTTGTAGAAGAACATCCGTCTGTGGCAGTGTAATAAAATGTTGAAGAAATTTGAGGGTTTAGGTTGAATGGAGGAACCACAATTTCACCCAAACTATTGGTAATTGTATATGGTCCTCCGTTTCCTCCGCTAACAACCGCCGAAACTATTACCGAACTTCCTCTGCAAATTGTTGCTGTTGTAGGATTTATTTCAAAAGAAATATCAGGAAAGCTGCTTGTTGTTACACTTGTCTCCGCATTATTATTGCTTACGCAGGTTTCAGAAGAAAGCAAAGTACAACTAACTATATCTCCGTTTGTAAGCAATGAACTGCTAAAACTTGTTGAATTTGTCCCAACCGCTACCCCATTTACTGTCCACGAATAAACCGGCGATAATCCCGGATTTTGTGGAATAGCTGTAAAAACTACATTGTCGCCTTCACAAATTGTTGTTCCCGGAAATGCACTTACCATTATGTCAACCGGAAAAGTAGACCCAACTGTCATTACGATATTGTTCGAATTTGCACTTGCAACATCTGCACATACTTCCGAGGAAATTAAACTACAACTTACAATATCGCCATTGTTTAAGGTCGTTGTATTAAAGTTGATTGAATTTGAACCAACCGGCATTCCGTTTACCATCCATTGAAGTACAGGAGAACTACCTCCATCTGTTATATTGGCTGTAAACTGTACCTCTTCCCCCTCACATATTTCGCTGTTATCAGCCGTAATAGCAATTGCCGGACTACTATTTGGGAAAACATCAATATTTATGGCATCCGTAGACGTACAACCATTAATTGTATTCGTAACTGTAAAAACAATATTATAAGTTTGATTAGTTGTTCCGCTATTTGTTACTTGAAAATTTGGATTAGAAATATTTGAATTACTTAAACCCGTTGCCGGAAACCATGAATATTCATAATCGGGATTGCTAACTTGACCTATATTAATTATTTCACCAGAACAAATGTCTGAATCTGCTCCTGCATTTGCTCCCGGTAAATTGATGTCGGCTGTAACCACAACCATATCGTTGTTCCAACAACCTGTATTAATGTCGGTTACTAATAGTGTATATGTACCAGGCTGATTTATCAACGGACTATTACTTGTACTTCCGGAAACAATATTTCCATCTGTTGTTGTCCATAAATAGGTATATTGAATGCCGGAAACAGAGCCGGAACCATCAAGGCTCAGACTCGTAACCAAACAATTAAGCGTTTGGTCGTTTCCTGCATTAACAACAGGATAGTTAACATTCTCGTTTACCACTACATCATCAGAATTGTAGCAACCATTTACACTATTTGTAGCAACCAATGTGTAGGACCCGGGAAGGTCGATTAGTGGAGTAAGTGTAGTGGCTCCCGATACTATATTTCCATCTGTTGTTGTCCAATTGTATGTTATTAAAGCACCGGTTTCTGTTCCGGTTCCATCTAATTGTATTTGCGTAAAATTACAATCTAATGTTCTGTTCTCACCTGCATCCACCAATGGTACTGTAGTATTGTTTGTTACCGTTACCACATCAGAAGCCGTACAGCCATTTGCTGAATTTGTTACAAGAATTGTATAAGTTCCGGCTGCATTAACAACAGGACTTGTTGTTGTGCCACCTGAAACAATATTTCCTCCGGCAGTTGACCAAGAATAAGAATATCCAGCTCCTGCACTTGAACCTGAGCCATTAAGGTTTACAGATGAGCTTGTGCAGTTAAGAACCTGATCTACACCTGCCGAAGCTGTTGGTAAGCTTGCGTCTTGTGTTACGGTTACCACATCAGAAGCTGTACAGCCATTTGCTGAATTTGTTACAAGAATTGTA
>JAFGXD010000148.1 GCA_016936815.1 Bacteroidales bacterium | reverse complement strand
ATAAAAATATGAAAATAAAATTAGCAGAATTGTGAAGCCTGTTAAAATCCAAACAGCAATTTTTGTTTTTAGAAATCCAAAAACTATGGGAAGCGATTTTCTGTTGTTTTCAATATCTCCTTCAACATCTTCCATATCTTTAACAATTTCTCTTATTAAGGTTGTAATAAATGCGAAAAAGGAAAATCCTGAAACCCAGATTAGCAAATGGTAAGATGTTTCGGGGTAGATTAACAAACCGGCGTATTTTTGTTGTAAGCCGGGTAATTCGGCAAATAAGGCTAAAAGAGCCACCAAACCTGTAAGAATTGCTACAACAAAATTACCAATAAAAACTCTTTTTTTGTAAAAGGTTGAATAATACCATAGAATTCCTGAAATTCCAAGGAAAAAGAATCCAAAATACCAGGCATCTATTATTATTGAAAGATAAAAACCTATTCCAACTCCAACAAAATTAAAAACCGAATGCCAAATCATTGCCAGTCGCCTTCTTATTTTTACTCCAACAATTACTGTGTCGGGACGGTTTATTAAATCTGCTTTTCTATCGAAATAGTCGTTAATTATATAGCCCGCACCGGCCAAAAGACATGTTGAAAATGTTAATAGGAAGAAATTAAATTCACCCATTTGAATTTGCATATTGTATTGCAAAAGAATTGGCTGAATAACAAAAAACCTCATAAGGTATTGAGTTACAATAATTATTGCAAGGTTTTTAAATCTTATCAGTCGTAGAAAATCCATATTTTACCAGCTAAAAGCATCTTTATCCATCCAATTTCCTTGCGAACGAAGAACTTGTTCAATTACATCTCTTACGCAACCTTCTCCACCTTTAATATTAGAAATGTAGTGCGAAATGGCTTTTATTTCTGTTGCAGCATCGTAGGGACAAGTTGCCAGTCCTGCAATTTTCATTACTTCGTAGTCGGGAATATCGTCACCCATGTAAAGAATTTCTTCAGGTTTTAAATCGTATTTGAATAAATAGTCCTTAAAATCATCCATTTTGTTAACAGAACGGAGGTAAATATCTGTAACTCCCAAGGCCTGAAACCTGGTTTTTACAGCCTGCGAATTTCCTCCAGTGATTAATGCAATGGGATATTTTTTCTTAACAGCGTACTGAACGGCATAACCATCTTTAATATTAATAGACCTTACAGGTTCTCCATCGTTAAGCATAAAAATTGTTCCACACGAAAAAACTCCGTCAACATCAAAGGCAAATGCCTTAATATCAGTTAATTTCTCCTTAAAATTTCCCATTCTGTTTCTCATTGTAATAAGTAAATATTTGCTCGCTTACAAAACTATACATTTTTTTATATTCGGTGAAAGATTCCAGTAATTCAAGATGTTTCTTAATTACGGCCTTATCCTTTCTTTTTGCCGGTCCTGTTTGAATTGCTTCAGGATTTTCCTTAATGGCTTTGTATAAAGTTTCCTGCATTAGTGGAAACAGAAGAGAATTGTCAATTTTGTTTTCCTTTAGAAAATTAAAAGCCAATGTGTAAAGAAAATTTGTAAAGTTGTTTACCGTAACTGCTGCTAAATGAAGGGTTTTTCTTTGTTCCGAATTTATTTCGCTGTAAGGCAAGGAAATGCTATTTCCAATTTCTTTTAGTATTTCCATAGTTTGTAAATCCGATGCTTCAAAGCATAAAGGAAATTCAGAACTAAGCAATTCTTTTTCTTTTGTGAAACTCATTAAAGGGTAAAATACTCCGTAATGTTTGAATTTTTTCTTAAAAACTTTTATATCCACTGAACCGGAACAGTGAGCAACTATTCCTGAGTCTATTTTTAGTTCTGAAAGAATTTTTTCAATGGCATCGTCTTTTACGCATAGTAAATATAAATCGGCATCTTTCTTAATGTCAGATAGTTTACTAACAATTTCAGAATTTACAGTTTTTGAAAGATTTTGAGCTTTTTCGGCATTTCTGGCATATATCTGAACAATTTTATGAGATTTGTTAAGAATACTTGCCAAATGAAAAGCCAAATTGCCGTTGCCTATTATTACTATGTCCATTGGTTTTTAAATAATTTCCCCGTTTAAAATGACTGTTTCCACAAGATTACTTCCGTAAGCGTAAGGCATAAACTCGTAACCCGGAATTTCTTTTGTAATAAACAAATTTGCTATTTTTCCTTTGGCAATGCTTCCGTGAGTATCCTGAATACCCATTGCATAAGCTCCGTTTATTGTTACTGCATTTATGGCTTCTTCGGGCAACATTCTAAGTTTTACACATCCAAACGACATTATTAGCTTCATATTTCCTGAGGGACTGGATCCGGGATTGAAATCGCTTGCCAAACAAACCGGCAGCCCTGAATTTATCATTTTTCTAACCGGAGGGTCTATCATTCCAAGAAAAAATGCTGCTCCGGGTAATAGAGTCGGCATGGTTTCCGAATTTAATAGTGCTTTAATTTCCTCATCTCCTGTAAATTCTAAATGATCAACCGACAAAGCATTGTATTTTACTCCGGTTTGAATTCCTCCCGAAAAAGCTAGCTCGTTGGCATGAATTTTTGGTCTTAAACCATATTTAATACCGGCCATTAGAATTCGTTCTGTATCTTCAACCGTAAAAAAGCCTTTGTCGCAAAACACGTCAATATAATCGGCAAGTCCTTCCGAAGCCACTACCGGAAGCATTTCGTTAATTACTAACTCAACAAATTCTTCTTGTTTGCCTCTGTAATCAAGAGGAACGGCATGAGCGCCCAAAAACGTTGCTTTTACTGTAATAGGGGAGGTTTCCTTAATTCTTTTTATTACTCTCAGCATTTTTAATTCAGCCTCTACAGTAAGTCCGTAGCCAGATTTTATTTCAACAGCACCCGTTCCTAAACTTATAATTTCGTTTATTCTAGCCATACTTTGCTCATAAAGAGAATCTTCCGAGGTTTCCTGAAGAAGCTTTGCTGAATTTAAAATTCCTCCTCCTCTTTTGGCAATCTCTTCGTAGCTAAGTCCCATTATCTTGTCTTTGTACTCAATTTCTCGGCTACCTGCATAAACAAGATGTGTATGAGAATCGCAATACGAAGGGAAAACAAGCTTATGCGATGCGTCAATTTCTTTCTCAATATTTTTCGGACAATTAGTCATTTTACCGAAATCCTTAATTATTGAATTTTCAATAAGAAGGTAAGCGTTTTCAATTGTGGCAAGGTTTTGCATTTCCTTTCCGGCCTTGTAGTTAACAGGATTTTCTTCAACCTGAATAAGCGACTTGATGTTTTTTATTAGAATAGACATTATATTATTTTTTTACAAAATTAACAGCTGTTTTTATAATATTGAGTTTTTAAAATTGCTTTGCAAGATAATGATTAGTAGTTTTGTTGTCAAAATTAATTACAAGTTTATATTAACATGAAAAACAAAATATTGGTTTACGGTTATGGCAATCCTGGCAGAATGGACGATGGATTAGGAAATGCAGTAATTGAACAATTAGAGGAATGGGCAGAAAATGAAGGAATTACAAATATTGATTTCGATAGTAACTATCAGTTGAATATTGAAGATGCCGATACAATTTCGCCTTACGAAACTGTAATTTTTGTCGATGCCAGTGAAGAACCAATTGAAGGTTTTATTCTTACAGAAGTAGATAGTTCTGATGCTAAAATTGAATTTACAATGCACGCTGTTTCAACATCTTACATTCTTGATTTATGTAAGAAAATGTACAAAAAGGCACCTAAAACTTACCTTTTGCATATTAAAGGTTACGAATGGGAATTTGCTGAAGAACTTAGCGAACAGGCAAAAGAAAACCTTAAGAATGCATTGGATTTTTTGAAAAATATACTTAAGAACCCTGAGACTATTCAGGATAATTTAAGTAAGGGAACAACAGGTTTTTGGAATAATTAGTCTTTTGGTTGTCTTATTATTTCCACTGCTATAAGTCGTATTTTTCTTTCGTAAGCGGCTTCGGGACTGTAAACCGAGCTTTTTAAATCGAAAAGATCATCAGAAATGTCTTCTGCAGCTTCATCCTCTCCAAAAGCAATTTTTTCGAAGCTTAATTGACCATTGTTTATATAATCTACAAATAAGCTATCTTTATATTCATAGAAATAATTAATTAGACTATGAATTCTTCTCTTAGATAAATTGACGTTATAATCGCTTGCATGTAAGGGACTTGCATAGCCCTTAACGGTAAGTTCAATAATACTGCCTTTTGGAAGTAATTCTTCTAAGAGCAGACTAAAGTTTTCTAAATCGGAAAAACCTTCTTTTACCTCTTCATCAAAGAAAGTTTCAATTCTTGAAACAGCATCTTCCTTATCGTTTCTTTTGACACCTTTTGAATATTCTTTTTTGTATTCTTCTGTCATGTTGATGTACGACTGATATGAATCTTTATAATTTACAGTAGTGGAAGTGTCTCTTGTTCTAGGGTTTGGCTCGTCGTTGTGAAAATACAAAGTAAGTGGAATTAGTTTGCGTAATTCGTTTTCCAAAACTATAAGAATTTTTTCTTCTTCTTCCTCTTCGTTAACAATAGACTCGAGTTTTATGTAATAAATATCGTTGCAGCAACGGTCGTTGTTATAAGAAAACGATTCGGGACGATTTGAAGCAAAGAAAGCGTGGCTATGTTTGGAACTTATGTAAAAATACAGTTCATTATCGTTTGTATTTATTGGATAGCCAAGGTTTACAGGATCGGACCATTCAACAAAATTTCCTTTAGATTTAAAAATATCGAAACCACCAAGATTATTATGCCAGAGAGAACTAAAGTACAAAGTGGAATCGAAAGGATTATAAAATGGACTAACATCGTCGTCAATTGAATTTATGTTACTTTTCATTTCGAAAAAAAATCTTTGCGATTCGTCGTATTGGTTAAGGTTAGAGCCCATATTATAAACTTCCCCAAATTCACCGTTCTCTAAAACTTCTGAATACCAGATATCAAGTTTTCCCATACCTCCATCTCTGTTGGAAACAAAAAGCAGAAATTCTTTGTCGGGTAAAACAGCAATTGATGGTTGCAGACTGGCAAATCCGGGTTTATTGATTTTTTCGGGCAGTTTTATTGGTTTCGACCAGCCATCATCGTTTAAGAAAGAACAATAAATTGCCGATGTAACTTTTCCCTGAATTTTTTCTCCCATAGTAAAATACAGAGTTTCTGTTTTTTTGCTGAAAGCTGGGTTTGCAGTAAAGAATTCAGGAATATTTATATAATCATCTAATATTAAAGCTCTTGAAAAATCGTCGTCGTTATAGGATGATGAGTAAATTCTGCTTTCGAAACTGGTTTTTGTTTGTTCATCGGGTCTGAAAGAAGAAAAGAGTAAAATGCTATCTCCAATATCGGAAATTCCATATTCTGAAAAAGGAGAATTGACATTTGAGTTTATTTTTGTTATTTCAACTCCAACAGGATTTATTTTTAAATAGAAAGCCTGTTCGCATGCAAGTAGTTCATGATTAGCTTTTTTTGTATAGAAATTGTCTAATTCCTTAGAATAGTTTAAAAACTTTTTATAGCTGCTAATAGCTTTTTGATATTCGCCTGTACTTTTAAGAACGTCGCCAAGCCAATAATAAACCATAGGATTGTTTTTTCCTTCCTTTAATTCAACAAACTTATACCATTTAAGAGCCTCGGGATAATTATGGTTTAGACGGCAAGCATCGGCATAACGAAAAGCAACTTTTGGAACTTTATTTAAATCCAGAGCTTTTTTGTAAGCAATCGAAGCGCCGTAATAATTGCCGGAGTTCATAGCATCTTCGGCTGAATTAACCAGCTTTTTAAAGCTTTGGGCATTTGCTGAAAAAGAAAAAAGAAAAACAAACACCATAATTATTAGTGCAAATGAACCGCATGTTTTTCTTAAATCAATCATTTAATTATTTGAAAGACAAATATAATCAAAAATTAAATTGCACAATGGAAATAGAAGTTATAAAAGAACCATGTTGTTCTCAATATTACTGATTTTTATTATTCCGTATTTTTGATTAAAGAAAACTGTATCTGAATCTATTATTAACTTATAAACATCAATATAGTATTTTTCATTAATAAAGCTATCTACTGCATAAATATTATGCAAATCGAATGACTTTTCCTTATATCTAACTTTTCTCTTATTATTTTCGTCAGAATTGTACTGTGCAAAAAGGCTATCTCCTAACCAAAACCAAACAGAATATTCTCCAGATGTAGTAATACTCTCAACACAACCTAACATACTAAGAGATTCCTCATGGTAAGTATCATCAAATACCCATATAACCATGGTATCTATAGTATTATCAAAATTTTTATATAAAACTGAATCACCGTTATCATACATTGTTTTAGCAGAATCCGGAACGGGGTTTCCACTCTCTCTTGTTTTTCCACAACACCCAAATAGAACTAAGGCAATTGCAAACGCAACAATTATTGATTTTTGCATACTCATAACTTAATTATTTTTTTTGTAATTTTTCTTTGTCCATTATTTAACTCAATAAAATACATTCCCGGTTTTAAAAAAGTAGTCTCCAAAAATACCCTATTATTTTCTTTAAAGTAATTACAATCAACTAATCCTCCTGTATTATTAAATAATCTTAGTTGGGTATGATTAAAATCTTCAGATTGGCTGAATTCGAGTATGAAATAGTCTTTAAATGGATTTGGATAGATTAATAAATTAATGGTACTCTCAGAATAATAATTTGAAATAAT
The DNA here is from genome assembly GCA_016936815.1 of Bacteroidales bacterium. GTDB lineage: Bacteria > Bacteroidota > Bacteroidia > Bacteroidales > GWF2-38-335 > GWF2-38-335. The sequence goes on along the minus strand of JAFGXD010000148.1, from coordinate 19,406 downwards.
TATATCCGTATTTAACCTTGCTAAAAAAAGATTTTGAGCTCCTACAGAATTTATTGTAATATCGTCAAAATGGGCATCTAAGGCAAAATTACCATAACAATAAATCATATTTCCAACTGAAGAACAATTTTTAATTACCTCATTATTTGCCCCATACACATGTTTTACCCATTGAAAATTACCTTCCACATCCAATTTAATTACATAAGAATCAGAATACAATGGTTGAGATGTGTATAAAGTTGTATCTTCAAATTCTAAACTGTCAATAAAAGTCCCCACAATAATAATTGAATTATCACTCCCAACTTTTATATCCCTAATTCCGGTATTATTATCTGTCTGCTTGTACCAAATTGCCTCTCCTTCATCGTTTGTTTTTAAATAAAAATCATCATAAGGGTTTAGTGGTTCAAAATTAAGACTATTGTAAGTCATTGTTCCTGTAAAACGACCTTTAAGAATCAGATTATTATCGCTATCTACAATTACTTTTTCAAATTCACAAAAATTTGTCGATTCAAGTTGCCTAACCCAAAGAAGATTTCCATCAGAATCCATTTTCGAAATAAAGCCCCAATTTCCGCTAAAAGTATCCATATCAATAATTAAATTATCCATATAGTAGCCTGCACAATACAAATTGTTATTACTATCTACCGCAATGTCATTGATGATTTCTAAATAATTGCCCTTTATCACCTTATACCAAAGTAAGTTACCGTTGGTGTCTAATTTCCCATTCACATAATCACAATAATCAATATCAGGATACTCATCATAAATAATGGTATCATTTTCAAGGATAATGTAATGACCGAGTGCTACGGCAAAGCAAATATCCCCATTGTGGTCAATTTCCATTTCAAAAGGTTCTTCCAAACCCATTTCAAAAGTTTTTATCCAAAGAATTGAATCACTTTCATTAAATTTTGCAAACAACAGGCATTTTTTGCTTATTAGAACTGAGTCATCAAAAAATATTGTATCTTCTACAAAGTTTCCAATATAACATGCAAAGTATCTGTTTCCATCTTTGGAAAAAAGAAATGGTTTTGAATCCACCGATTTTCCCCCAATTCGTTTTGCTTTTATGAAATTAAATAAACTATCAAATTCAGCATAAAAGATGTCTGTTTGTCCATAAGAGTAAAGAGTACTGTCGAATATTTCAATAGAATCGCCAAAAGTCCCGGTTATCAAAAAATTGTTATCTTCGCCTAATGTTAATGTTTTTGCACTTCCGAGGCTTCCAAAAACGGTTACACTATCCCAAACCTGACAATAACTATTTAAAAAAGTAAAAATTCCACAAACCAAAGTAATAATAAGTTTTTTCATAGACAGCAAGATTAAAAAAAATAAAAATAGCATAAAATTTTATTTTACAAAAATATGTGCATTAACTTAAGCTAAGAAACTATCTTTATTTCACGGCATTACCCGGTTTCTCCATAAAATATTTTATATAGGACTTTGCTCTACAAAAGAAAATGCGGTTAGAAACTAAATAACAGAAGGAAAATTATTTTCCTACAAAAGAACCATGTTGTTCTCGTAATTACTGATTTTTATTATTCCGTATTTTTGATTAAAGAAAACTGTATCTGAATCTAATATTAACTTATAAACATCAATATAGTATTTTTCATTAATGAAGCTATCTATTGCATTAATTACATGCAAATTGAATGACTTTTCCTTATATCTAACTCTTCTCCAACTGCTTTCGCCAGCTTCGTACTGTGCAAAAGTGCTATCTCCTAATCGAAACCAAACAGAGTAATATCCAGATGTCTTAATATCCTCAATACAGCCAAACATTTTGTTAGATACCTGCTTGGTAGTTTCATCAAATATCCATAGAACCATTTTATCTATAGTATTATCAGCATTTTTATATAAAATTGTATCGCCGGGTTCATAAATTGTTTTTGCAGCTTCCGGAACTGGGTGTCCAATTTTGTTTGGTTTCCCACAACACCCAAATAGAACTAAGGCAATTACAAACGCAACAATTATTGATTTTTGAATGCTCATAGCTTTATTATTTTTTTTGTAATTATTCGATAAAAGTATTAAAAATAAATAAGTACATGACAAAAATATTCCAAATTGGAAATATAAAGCTGTTTTTCAAATAGTTGAGAAATCTTAAAATTTTCTACATCAAGGTTGTTGCTTCATAAAGTTTTGTCATGTACACAAAAAAAAAATATACTTATCTCAAATTATTACTAAGTTTTTTTTTCCTAAACCTTTCTCTCAATCCGACCAAGGATTCTTTATTAATGGACGTTTCGCCATTTATTCGTATCCCTCCCCATTAATTAGTTCTTGATTTTTCCGAAACTCATTTTGTGGCAATGGTTTTTCTTCTAAAAAGAACGGTATTGCTGATTTTTAATATTCCATACTTTTTATTAAAGAAAACTGTATCAGAACCTACAAAGTACATGACAACAATTTCACCTGACTTCGTCAGTTTTTGTTTCTGCATTTTATAAATATAAGACAAACAGCGCATTATATTAAATGTGCCACCATTTTGGTTGGCGCAAGCAAAAAGCAAACCTCTTCGAGGTTTTGGTGAGGGTTGGCTGGTTCTTTTACAATAATAATACCTCTCCGAAGTAATAGTATTCAAATTTTTCAAAACATGGTAAGTATTATTGAAAATGAAAAATCCGAAACATTAGCAATTAGATTTTATTAACCTCTTTACAAAGATTAAATGGGGGCGCATTTACGAAGTCAGGAAGGAGTTTGTTTGTTAAAAATATGTATTTACAGCAAATTTATATTGGTCAATAAATATTTTTTTAAAGTTTGAGATGTTATTCTGCTCATAAAACAGAAGCATTGCTTTTTTGTATTCAACAGAATCTACCGTTCTAAATGAAATAGGGCAATGTTTATGGTTCATTAGAACAGCATTACTTACAATTCTGGCAGTTCTTTTATTTCCATCTACAAATGGCTGAATGTATGAAATAAGTAATAAAATTAATAATGCTTTCTCAAATACATTTCCCTTGCTATTTAGCAGTTCACACATATTCGAAAGAACTTCCGAAATTTGGAACTCATTGTCTAAAGGTCTATAATTTGTTCCCGAAATACCAACCCTTCTTTTTCTTATGTTTTTATCAACCCCAAGCTCTTTTATCAAAATACCATGAATGTCTTCAATTTTTGAAACAGATAATGGAATCAAGTAATCGGGGTTTTCAACAATAAAGTCAATCGCTTCTTTGTGATTTAGTAGCATAATTGCCTCTGCTTGAGTTTTGCCTGAGGCGGTTTCCTTTTCCTTAAGAAGTCTTTCTGTTTCCAACAATGAATATGTATTTCCTTCAATCTGAGATGACTTCCAACTTAAATCAATTGCTAATCTTTCTAATTCCTTTTTGTATTCTATTTCTGAGATTTGAGAAATATTTTCTTCAAATTTCTTTTGTAGTGTATTTAGATCTTCTAATTCTTTGGCTGTAAATATTTTACAATCATTAAGGGTTTCAGGTATTAGTTGAAAATTAAAACTTTCCTTAATTTCTCTTTCATCAATTTCCTTTTTAAAATAATTTTCCATATCAACAGGATAAAGTATTTCATAAGTTGGAGAAATTCTATATTTTGTCGACTTTCCCTGCCCTTTTTTTGCCAATAGATTTTCTTCTATTAATATTGATAGAATTCTTTTTATAGTAGCATAACTAACTGATGTTGAAATACCTTCAAAGATTTCCTTGGAAGAAACTTCTTGATTTTTCTTTATGAACTCAATTATTTCAAATTCTCTTTTGTCAATCATAGAGTTTTAATTTATGGCTCACAAATATAATAATTACGGCTCAAATACTTGTAGTATTGAGCCGTATTTTTTTAATGAATGAGCTACAACTATCTTGTTATTTTTTAGGAGATCCTAATATTAATAATGCATTTGTTGTTACAATGGCCTTTTTACTAATTGTTTATCTGGGAACTCTTCTATGGTCAAGAAGTGCTTGTTTAACAACTCCTTTAAGCACATCGCCTGCTGCAAAAATCATATCGAAATCTAGTGGAATTGAAATGGGTTTGTTTTTCATTAATTCCAAAACTCTATCGGGAAGAGCAGCAAAATCTCCATTTGCCAAAGCCCATATATTTTCAAAGAAATGTTCGGCAATAATGGGCACTTCTTTAATTACCTGATTTGTTGTAATGTCGGTATAAGTAACAACACCGGCAAGCGAAACTTCTCTTCTTTGCGAGGTTTCTGTAACAATGCAAGAAATGGTCTTTATTTTTGGGGTTTTGAGGTCGTTTCCTAAAGAATCTTTCATTACGTTGCCATTTGCATCCAATACATAATCCCATCCGTCCTGAATTTCTTTGGTTTCTGTGTATTGTTTTTCGCTAACCTGAGCAGGACTAATTACAATATTGTTAAGTTTTATGCTTGTTCGGTAGTGGTAGAATTTATCTTTTGGTTCGTCGCCAAACATTACCCATTCGGTATTAAGAGGTGTTAAATCCTGAGGAACTAAAGATTTCTTGAACGAATTTGGAAGCTTAAAAATAGTGTTGTCTTCAACAGTAACAAACACATGAGAAATTCCCATTTCCCTGGCCTGAAGCATTAATTTATCTACATCTCTGTAATCTTTATAATATCTTTTAACCTGTTGAAATTCGTAGAAAGCTTCTCTTGCGGCAAATCTATCGTTTTTCTCCAGAAGTTGTTGTCCGTGAGCATAAAAATACTCTGCGGCATTTTTCTTTGCGTTTAGAATTTCCTGATCGTAATCAACCATAGTGAAGTTAATAGTTCCGCCCGGATATTGCACAGGCAATACAGTTTTTACGAAATCTTGTCGGTCTTTCAAGCGACTGTAAAGTACAAAAACCTCATCCCATACATCGGGAGTTCCTTGTTGTTTAAGGAATTTTATTCTTGAAAGTTCTATGTCATTTGCAAGAGGGTAAGATTTTTTTAGAACCTCAATAGCTTTTTCGTGGGTTGGTTTCTTTCTTATTTTTTTTACTGCTTCAATAGTTGCCATGTGGTATTCGCCATTTTTGTAGTAGTATTTGGCAGAATTACACGATGCCATAAAAATGGCTACAATTAAGAGAATAAATAGATTCTTTTTCATTTTTATTATTGGTTAAGTTATATCTAGGATTTTAATGTGAATTTTATTGGCACAAAGTACTTTACCCTAACATTCTTTCCTCTTTGTATTCCTGGCTTCCATTTGGGCATTGATTGTATTACTCGTACAGCTTCGTCGTCAAGAAGTTTGTGTACAGGCCTTGCCACCTTAACATCTTCAATACTTCCGTCTTTACCTATAATAAAACCAACATACACAGTGCCTTTTATTTTTTTCTTGATTGCTTTTTTTGGGTATTTGGTTTCTTTTCCAAGGTATTCTAGAAGTGCAGCATCTCCTCCGGGAAATTCGGGTTTTTCTTCAACCACTGCAAATTCAAAATTTCCATCTTCGTCAGCCCCATCTTGACCGTAGCTTAAAATTGTTACTGCAAATAGTAAAGTAAAAAGAATTGCCTTCATTTTTTTATAGTTTAAGTTATAATGCTAGTAATACCAAAAAACGTACCTGTTTGAATATCATTAACAATTTTACATTTCGTTTGTAAAAATATTCAAAAAACTGAAATAAAAAAAATCCCGAACAGAATCCGGGATTTTTATTTTATAAATTAGGCTTATTAGTTAGCCAAAGTAAATTTAATTGGAACGTGGTAAGAAACCCTAACAGCTTTACCTCTTTGTTTTCCAGGTTTCCATTTTGGCATTGATTTTACAACTCGAAGAGCTTCGTCGTCAAGAAGTTTATCAACAGAACGCATAATTGAAACTCCACCAACAGAGCCGTCTTTTTCGATTACAAAACCTACGTAAACGGTTCCTTTAATTCCTGCTTCAACAGCCATTTCTGGGTATTTGGTTTCTTTTCCTAGGTACGATAACAAAGCAGCATCTCCACCCGGAAACTCTGGTTTGTCTTCAATAATTGCAAATTGGAAAACCTCATCGGAAGTTTCCTCTTCAACAAGATCTGTAATTTCAATTTGAGTATCTTCCTGAAAGTCCATATCTTGGATTTCAATATCATCCTCAATTTCTACATCGTCTTCAACAACTTCAATTTCCTCAATAACTTGTTGTTGTGGGGGTGGGGGTGGTTGCTGAATTTCCTGTTGCGTTACATCAACTTCTTCTTGTTCATCTAGTTCTTTCGCTCTATTGTCGGCAATGTCCTTTATTGATGTTTCGGAAACCGACCATTCAAAAGCAAGAAGAACCACCGATAATGTAATTACAAGCCCTATCTGAAGAAAAATTGATTTTCTTTTTTCGAGATTTGCTTTAGGATTCTTTTTAATTTCCATGATTTTCTTTTTTTAACGGTATAAAATTAATTATTAATTCTTATATTCTCCAAACATTTTTTGATTCATTAATTCAAAAGATATTAAGATATTTTGTTTATTGTTCATTATCAATTATTTGAATAAAAAAACATTTCATTTTTTTTAACTTTTTATTCTAATTCATACTTAATTGGAACAATAAAGCTAACGGGAACAGGAACTTTTCTTTGCATTCCGGGTTTCCAGTTTGGCATATTCTTAACAACTCTTAATGCTTCGTTGTCTAGTAAGGGATGTATTCCTCTTACTATTTTTACATCTTTAACCGATCCATCTTTAGAAATAACAAATTCTACAAATACTTTTCCTTTTAGTCCTATTTCAACTGCATCAGGTGGATAAACAATACTTTTTGCTAAGTAATTAATTAAATCGGCATCTCCTTTTCCAAAAACCGGTTTATCTTCAACCAGAACATAAGGAAAAGGTTCCGGTTCGGGTTCTGTTGAGATTGTTGGCTCAGAAAAAATAATCGTTGTTGTTGCAAAGTACTCATTACTTGGAGTTTCACTATCATCAGCCTCTTCGGTATTTTCTACAACTGTTAATTCATCTGCAATTTTGGGCAGATCAGGCATGGGTGGTTTTTCAACCTCTTGAATTGTTATTTCGGCCATTTCTTCATCAATGCTAATGAGTCTTGAGGAAGAAATATCCTTAATAGATTGATCGGAAACAGCCCATTCGAAGGCCATTAGCACACAAGATATGGAAATTACAATTCCCAATTGGAAAAACACCGATCTCCGTTTTTCCAAATCTGCTCTTTTTGATTTTTTTGCGTTCATAATTATAAAATTTTAAGGGTTGGTTATTAGTTATTTATAAAAAACCAAAAACCGTGCCGCAATTTTTTATTTTTAAGAGGGCAGATGAATGTAAAATCATTATTTTTGTCATTCAACTTATAAAATTTATAAAAATGAAATTATTAACATCTTTTGGTCTACTTACTTTATTATTACTACAAATTAATATTTGTGCACAAACTAAGGAAATTACTGTTGCCGATATTTGGGCAGCATATAAATTTTATCCTAAGACAATTGCAGGTCTCAACTCCTTAAAGGATGGTGAATCTTATTCCGTTCTTGAGGGAAATTTAATTGAAAAGTATTCTTACAAAACCGGCAAAAAAACCGGCACAATTTTTAGCCTTTCAGATATTAAATCAGAAAAAAAACCAAAAAGCATCGATAGCTATTCATTTAATAATAATGAAACAAAAATTCTTATTGCTTCCGAAGAGGAGGGTATTTACAGAAGATCGTCAAAAGCTTTCTATTACGTTTACGATATTAAATCTGCTTCCATAACTGCTGTTTTTGAAGACGGTAAACAACAATTAGCCGAGTTTTCGCCAAATTCCGATAAACTGGCTTACATGTACGATAATAATATGTTTATTTTAGATTTGAATTCAGGTAAACGAACCCAAATTACCAATGATGGAAAAATTAACAGTATTATTAATGGTGCTCCCGATTGGGTTTACGAAGAAGAATTCGGCTTTGCTAAAGGTTTCGAATGGTCACCCGATGGAAAATATATTGCCTTCCTGAAATTTGATGAATCAGAAGTTAAGGAATTTACTCTTACTTTTTACGGAGATCTTTATCCCGAACTTTATAAATATAAATATCCTAAAGCCGGTGAGGACAATTCATTGGTTTCTGTTCATATTTATAATGTTGAATCGGGAAAAACTGTAAATGTAGATGCCGGAAAAGAAACTGATATTTATATTCCAAGAATTAAATGGACAAATGATGCAAGTAAACTGGCAGTTACCAGATTAAATAGATTGCAAAATAAACTTGATTTATTATTTGCTGATGCTGAAAACGGTTCAACTAAAACTGTTCTTTCCGAAGAAAATCAGTTCTTTATTGATGTTTACGACGACTTGACTTTCTTGGAAAACGGAACGCAATTTATTTGGACTTCCGAAAAAGATAAGTGGAAACATATTTATTTGTATGATATTAAGGGCAAAGAAATTTCTCAGATTACAAAAGGAAAATGGTGTGTTACAGAGTTTTTGGGTGTTGATGAGAAAAACGGGATTCTTTATTATATTTCTACAGAACAATCTCCCACAGAAAGAAATCTTTATTCCATAAAAATTGATGGAACAGATAAGAAACTAATAACTGTAAATAAAGGAGTTAACGAGGTAGAATTTAGTTCCAATTTCAGCTATTTTATTAACTCATGGTCCGATGCCAATACTCCACCGGTAATTACTGTTAATAATAATAAAGGCAAGGAAATTAGAATTGTTGAAGATAATAAAGCTCTGGTTGACAGAATGAAAGAATATGGTTTTGTGAAACAGGAATTCAACAGTTTTAAGAACTCAAACGGCGATGTTCTTCATTACTGGATGCTTAAACCTGCAAATATGGAAAAAGGAAAGAAATATCCTGTCTATATTCACCTTTACGGAGGTCCGGGAAGTCAGCAAGTTATGAATAGCTGGGGTTGGTTCGATTTTGCTTTTTACCAAATGCTTACCCAAAAAGGTTATATTATTGCTTGTGTTGACAATAGAGGAACCGACAATAGGGGAGAGGATTTTTCGAAAGCTACTTATATGAATATGGGAAAACTGGAATCAGATGATCAAATTGAGTTTGCAAAGTATCTGCAAAAAATGGAATTTGTTGATTCTGAAAGAATTGGCATACAGGGATGGAGCTATGGAGGAACCATGTCGGCTCTTTGTCTTATGAGAGGCAACGATGTTTTTAAAATGGCAATTTCCGTTGCTCCAGTAATGAATTGGAGATATTACGACAATATTTATTCGGAAAGATATATGCGTACTCCACAGGAAAATCCGGGGGGATACGACGATTATTCTCCAATAAATCATGTTAAATCGTTGAAAGGTAAATTGTTGCTAGTTCATGGAACGGCCGATGATAATGTTCATCATCAAAATTCTATGGACTTTATTACAGCTTTGGTAAATGCCAATAAGCAATTCGATATGATGTTTTATCCAAATAAAAATCATGGCATTTATGGTGGAAATACCAGATATCATTTATACACTTTAATGTTTAATTATATTAAGGAAAACCTTTAATAACGTCAAATAGGGAAACATTCAAAGTAATAATATTAAAAAAAAAGGGACGCAAAATTGCATCCCTTTTTTTTGATAATCTATTTTATTCAATTATTGTCATTTCGTCCACTAGATGTTTGGCTCCTGCTAATTTATCAATAATAAATAAAACATATCTGATATCTACATTTATACATTTTTGCAAATTGTTTTCAAAAGCAATATCTCCACTCATAGCTTCCCAATTGCCATCGAATGCTGTACCTATTAGCTCTCCGTTTCCGTTAATAACAGGACTTCCGGAATTTCCGCCGGTAATATCGTTGTTGGTGGTAAAACAAACCCATAAGTCGTTTTCTTTTCCATATCGTCCGAAGTCTTTGCTTTTATAAAGTGATTTTAATTTTTCAGGAACAATAAATTCGTAATTCGATGGATCTTCTTTTTCCATAATTCCTTCAATAGTGGTAAAGAAATCGTAATGAATAGCATCAGCAGGTTGGTAATCGCCAACAGTTCCGTAGGTTAATCTTATTGTGGAGTTTGCATCAGGATAGAAGTGTTTTTCAGGCATCATTTCCAATAGGCCTGCAAGATATAGTCTTCTGGCTGTGCTAAAATTGGCAGCATTAGTACCTTGCATACTTCCATAAAGTTTTAAAATCGATTGAACAAGTAAATAAGCAGGGTCGGCTTTTAGTGTTTTAAAGCTTGGATTTTCCAAAAAATTCTTATACTTATTAATATCTATAAAAACTGATTTTGCATATAAATCGTTGGTAAAATTTTCAAGACTACCTTTATATTTAGAATTTACATGATTGAAAAAATCTAATTGATAAGTCTGAGGAACATCTTCTTTATAAAGTTTCATTAGAGCTTGAAAAATCTTCTTATCGGTTTCAAGATTAAAATCTTTGAATAAATCTTCCAATCCTTCAATTAGTTTTGCACCTTCTTTTTTTGCATCCTCATCCTTTTTATCTTCAAGAAGTTTAAATATTCTATTAGCACGTAAAGCAAAAGAAATTACTTCTCCACCCTGAAAAATACATTCCGAAAAATACTTTTGAGCAAAAACAAATTCTTTGTTATCGTTGTAGAATTGTTCAATATCGTTTAGAGCATTACCGTATTTTGCTTTTCTTGATTTATCAGAATTTACCCAGAAATCGAATTTTTTCTCTAGTTCTTCTTTTTTAGCCTGAACATTCAATTTCTTTAAACCCTTAGATTGTCCAATATAATATTTCCAGTAATTGGCTGTTCGAGCATGTTTTGATGAATATTGAATTCTAATTTTGTCAGATTTCATCATATCTTCCTTCATAAGTCGAAGTTTTTCAGTTCTAATTTTAACAACGGCAGGATTAGTAAGTTCCAACGCTTCTTTAATTCCATAAGAAGTTAAATAACGTTCTGTTGATCCCGGGAAACCCATAACCATTGCAAAATCTCCTTTTTTTATTCCTTTCAGAGAAATAGGAAGGTGAAATTTTGGTTTGTAAGGAACATTTTCAGAAGAAAAGCTAGCAGGTTTATTGTCTTTTCCGGCATAAATTCTAAACATAGAGAAATCACCGGTATGACGAGGCCACATCCAGTTATCAGTATCGCCGCCGAATTTTCCAATTGATTCGGGAGGAGTTCCAACAAGTCTAATGTCTTTAAAAGTTTCGTAAACAAAAAGGAAATATTGGTTTCCTTCAAACATGGCCTTTACAGAGGCTCCATAATGACTTCCTGTTTCTGCTTCTTTCTGAATTTTTTCGGCATTTTTTCTAATAGTGCTGTTTCTGTCTGAATTATTCATATCATCGGTAATGCCATCCAATACTTTTTCAGTAACATCTTCCATTCTTACAAGAATTGAAACAACCATGCCTTCATTTGGAAGTTCTTCACTTGTGTTCATTGCCCAAAAGCCGTTTTTAAGATAATCGTGTTCTTCCGAACTGTGAGATTGTATGTATCCATAACCACAATGATGATTTGTTAGAAACAATCCTTTGTCGGAAATAATTTCACCGGTACAAAAGAAACGATGTGGATTTCTTTCGTTGCCAAGTCCAACAATTGCGTCTTTGAGACAAGCTTGATTTACGCTGTAAATATCTTCGGCAGAAAGTCGGAATCCTTTAGCTTTCATTTCATCGTAATTTTTGTTAAGAAGAGAAAGAAGCCACATTCCTTCGTCGGCAAGAGAAATGTTAATAGTTGAGATAACAAGTAGTAGAGATAAAAGTAAATTCTTAAACATTTTGGTAATTTTTATAAATTAATAAATGGTAATATTTTTTGCGAAAATAGTTAATTAGATTATATTTTTTCGGTAAAATTCTATAATAACTCTCTTTTTATATACAACTTTGCAAAATGAAACAAAATATTAGAAATATAAGTTTTAACGAACTGAACGAATTTATTTCAGGTAATGGGCATTCTGCGTTTAGGGCTAAGCAAATTTGGGAATGGATTTGGGAAAAGAATATTACCGAATTCCAAAAAATGACTAATATTCCCGCTAATTTAAGAGAAATGTTGGAAGAAAAATTCTTTTTTGCTATTTCAAAAGCCGAAATCGAATTGCGCAGTAAGGATAGAACAATAAAAACTCTTCACAGACTATACGATAATAAAACAATTGAGACCGTATTAATTCCATCAAAAGAAAGGGTAACAACTTGTTTATCAACTCAAACGGGTTGTAATTTAGCATGTAGATTTTGTGCTACAGGAATGTTAAAGGGTGCTAGAAATTTAGATTCAGGAGAAATGTTCGACCACTTTTTTTATGCAAAAAATAAAAGTTTATTGGAGTATAAAAAGAATTTGTCGAATATTGTTTTCATGGGAATGGGAGAGCCATTGCTGAATTATGAAAATTTGCTTAAAACAATTTCTGCCATTACAAATCCTGAAGGCCTTAATTTTTCACCACAAAGAATTACGGTTTCTACTGTAGGAATAGTTGAAGGAATAAAGAGGCTTGCCGACGATAATGTTAGTTTTCATTTGGCAATTTCTTTGCATGCAGCAAACGATATTCTTAGAAATAGCCTAATGCCGGTTAATAAAAAACATGGTATTTCCGGTTTAAAAGAGGCAATTATTTATTTTCATAAAGCAACAAATCAAAGAATTACTTATGAATATGTGCTTTTAAAAAATGTAAACGATTCGCTTAAACACGCTTCAGAACTGGCCGAATTTTGCAAAATAACACCCTGTAAAGTAAACATTATTGAATATAACAGCAGTTCAACAAACAAATTTCAAGCCTCAGATGTTGAAACAATGCAAAAGTTTTCTTCATTTCTTGAGGGAAGAAATATGTTGGTAAACATTAGGAAAAGTCGTGGAAATGACATAGATGCAGCATGCGGACAGTTGGCAAATAAATGTTAATGAAATGCTAAACTTATTAGTTTGTAGAATTTTTTTTAAGAAAAAAAGTTAAATTATTGAAGTTTATAATTGAAATTTAATATTTTAGCGTTCGAAAAATAAACAAGAAAAAGTAAAATTTGAAACTTAAAATTAAATATAACATGAAAAGAAATTCAATTTTGTTAGGAGTAATTTTCACAATTATTTCATTTGGAGCAATTTCACAGAGTGTTGAAGTGGATTGGGGAATGGAACAAAATATTGAGAAGGGCACTTTCATTCAAAAAGTAATAGGTTCAGACTCTGAACAGTTTTTTACATTACGCACCGAGGGTGTAAATGGTTTTGAGGGAGGAAAAATATTTCTTGAAAAATACGATTTGGCAACTAAGGAAGTTAATTCTTCAGCAGAGTTGGTTTTGCCAATGGTAAATGGAAACGAGGCAAAGTTTTTAGATATGTATTATTTTAAAGGTAAATTAATTCTTTTTACTGAAGTAATGGAACATACAATAATGAGAAGGAACTTGTATGTTCAATATATGAATGAGGATGGAACTATTAAGAATAAACCTTTGAAAATGGGAAGTTTACCGGCAAGTAACTTACCGGAAGATGGATTTACCGTACAACTATATCCCAAGGAAAGTTTGTTTCTAATTGTTTATAATTCAAGTTTTGAATCGTATGCAGGAGAAGCTTTTTCAACAAAACTTATGGATGAAAATCTTACCGAGAAGTGGTCTAAAGATTTGGCTTTTCCATTATCGGAAACTAAATTTAAAGTAACTCAGTATTTATTAGGACCTTCCGGCAATGTTTATTTTGTTGTAGATTGCGAGAAAAAAGTAACCAAAGGTAGAACAGAATTAATTAGCAAAGAACCTGTTATAATTGTATATAATAGCATTAGAAAGGAGATAAATGATTACAATATTGAAATGAAGAAATATATTCCAAAAGAAATAAAAATTAACCTTGATAAGAATGAAAATATTGTAATTTTCGGTTCACTTTCTGCAAAAAATACCAATACAATTGAAGGTTATTTCTTTCAAAGGATTAATCCTAAAACTCAAACTATAGAATTTGGAACTGCTGAAAAAAATAATTTTATTGCTTTTTCTAAAAATAAGGTAGATGTTTTTGCCGGTAAAAGATATGAAAAACTTGGTGCAAATAAGTTTGATTTTGTTATGAAAGAGGTAATAGTACTAGAAAATGGCATTTCCTTTCTTTTAGTAGAAAATTATTTTACCGAAATAAAAGAAATTATTGATCCAAAAACCAAAGAAAAGACTGAAATTGTATATTCTAATTATAACGATTTGATGGTGTTAATGGCTAACGAAAATGGAAATATGGCTACTTTGCAATATCCGGTTAGAGTTGTTGGAAAGTCGCAATACGGTATTAATGATTTTGGATATTGGTCATCTTATTATGCAACAGCCTCGGGTTCTAAAATGAAAATAATTTTTAATGATGCAAATGGCAATAAGGATATTTACAACGATAAACTAAGTACTTTTAAGACAAATGTTGTTACTTACCCAAAAGGAAGTGCTTATGTTGTTACTGTATATTCTGATGGTAGTGCAGAAAAGGATGAGTTGTTTACCGAAAATTATAGTAAATATATAACAAGCCCCAAATTAGTAGCTCCTTACAAAGATGGGTTTATTATCTATGGTCAGGAAAAGAGTAAATATAAATTTGGGACCTTCTTTTTTGAATAGAAAAATTCAAAATGAAAAGAATAAAAAAAGGGACAATATTTTGCCCCTTTTTTTTATTTATTACATAGTTCTTAATTTAGTATTTTACAGCTTCTTCTTAATTTCAACTTGTTCGTAACCTTCAATAATGTCTCCAATTTTTATATCGTTAAAATTGTTAATATTTAATCCGCATTCGTAACCGTGAGATACTTCTTTAACATCATCTTTAAAACGCTTTAAACTTCCCAAATCACCTGAGTAAATAACAATACCATCTCTAATAATTCGCACCTTGGTATTTCTGGTAATTTTACCATCTCTTACAAAACAACCGGCAACGGTGCCAACTTTTGTAATTTTGAAAGTTTCCCTTACCTCAACAGTAGCAGTAATTTCTTCCTTAACCTCAGGAGAAAGCATACCCTCCATAGCATCGCGAATTTCGTTAATTGCATCGTAAATAATAGAGTATAATCTAATTTCAATTTCCTCTTTTTCGGCCAGTTTTCTTGCACCTAACGATGGGCGAACTTGGAATCCAACAATTATAGCATTGGAGGCTGAGGCAAGCATAACGTCCATTTCAGTTATTTGACCTACAGCCTTGTGAATTACATTAACCTGAATTTCTTCAGTGGAAAGTTTTATCAATGAGTCAGATAGCGCTTCAATAGAACCGTCAACATCTCCTTTAACAACAACATTTAACTCCTGGAAGTTTCCTATTGCAATACGTCTTCCAATTTCATCAAGGGTAATATGTTTATGAGTTCTAAGACCTTGTTCTCTTTGAAGTTGAATTCTTTTATTTGCAATTTCTTTGGCTTCCTTGTCGTTATCCATAATATTGAACTTGTCGCCGGCCTGTGGGGCGCCATTTAAGCCAAGTATTCTAACAGGAGTTGAAGGTCCTGCAATATCTAGAACCTGACCTCTTTCGTTAAACATTGCTTTAACGTGACCGGTATGTGTTCCTGCCAACATAATATCTCCAACTCTAAGAGTACCCGATTCAACAAGTAAGGTAGCAACATAACCTCTACCTTTATCAAGAGAAGATTCTATAATAGTTCCAATTGCCTTTTTATTTGGATTAGCTTTCAAATCTAGTAGTTCGGCTTCCAGAAGAACTTTTTCCAGTAATAAATCTACATTTGTACCCGGTTTTGCTGCAATTTCTTGAGATTGATATTTACCGCCCCAATCTTCAACTAGAATATTCATTTTAGATAGTTGTTCCTTAATTTTTTCGGGGTTGGAATTAGGCTTATCAATTTTGTTGATAGCAAAAACAATAGGAACGTTTGCTGCCTGTGCGTGATTAATAGCTTCAATTGTTTGAGGCATTACGTTATCGTCGGCAGCAATTACAATAATTGCAATATCAGTAATTTGAGCTCCTCTGGCTCTCATTGCGGTAAAAGCTTCGTGTCCAGGAGTATCGAGGAAGGTAATTGTTTTTCCGTTTTTTAAAGCAACAGAATAAGCTCCAATATGTTGAGTAATTCCTCCTGCTTCACCGGCAACAACGTTGGTATGTCTAATAAAGTCAAGAAGTTTTGTTTTACCATGGTCAACGTGTCCCATTACAGTAACAATTGGTGAACGGAATTCAATATCTTCCTCTGCATCCTCATCAACTTTAATAAGTTCATCCAAATCGTCGTTTGTAAATGTTATTGAAAAACCAAATTCATCTGCTACAAATTTCAGAGTTTCAGCGTCGAGTCTTTGATTTATAGAAACAAACATTCCAATATTCATGCAGGTTGTAATAACTTCATTAACAGAAACATTCATCATTGTAGCGAGTTCACTTACCGAAACAAATTCGGCAACTTTAAGAACGCTTTTTTCTGCTTCAACCTTTTCTTGTTCCTCAAACATTTTTTGAGTAACGGCATCACGTTTTTCTCTTCTGTATTTAGCTCCTTTCGATTTTGTTTTGGTAGTTAATCTGGCTAAAGTCTCTTTAATTTGTTGTTGAACTTCTTCAACACTAACTTCAACTTTTCTTCCTTTTTTCTTTTTCTTTCTGTTTGAAGAAGAATCTGTTTCAGCCACTGGAGTTGGTTTTTTCTCTGTTACATCAACTGCTCTGGATTTATCTTTTCTTATTCTTTTTCTTTTTTTCTTGCGGTTTTCTTCTGATAATTCTCCACTTTTTGCCTCATCTGATGATGCAACTAGTTTTTTATTACCGTCTTTATCTCTATCTTTCCTTTGGTTTAACGACAAATCTATTTTTCCAATTACGGTGGGTCCTGAAAGTTTTTCGATTTTTGTTTCCAAAAACGCTTCGTCTTTCTGTCCGGGTCTATCTCCTTCAGCCTTTTCAACAGGAGGTTCGGGTATTTCTTGTTTAACTGTAATTGGTTTGGCTGCCTCTTTTTTGTTTCTTTGTTCTTGTTCTCTTTCTTTTCTTGTTTTTTTGGCAGGTCTGGTTTTTTGGTTTAATGAATCTAAGTCAATTTTACCAACAACTTTTATATCGTTTTCGACTGTTGAGATTTCTTTAGTAATTTCTTCGGGACTTGTCTCTTCTTCAATTTCTTGAGGTATTTCTTGAGTTTCTTCAATTTCTTCAACTATTTCAGGTGTTTCTTCTTGAGTTACTTCCGGTTCGGGTTCCTTAACAGGTTCTTCTTTCTTTTTGTTAGCAGGTTTTTTAGTTGCTTCCAAGTCAATTTTGCCAAGAATAACAGGCCCTTTAACTTTGGGAGTTTCCTCTGTAACATTTGCGGAAATCATTAGTTCTTTATCTTCTTCATCGGAATCGAAGTCGGAATCGCTTTCCAAATCTTCTTTTTCTTCAACCTGATCATCGATGCTAATTGTTTCCTTTTTTTCACGCGTTTTGCGAATATCAAGCTTTTCGGATTCTTTCTTCACTTTAAGTTCTGAACTGTATTCTTTTACCAAAATATTATAAATATCCTCGGTAATTTTGCTGTTCGGATTAGGTGAATCGTCAATCTTTATGCCTTTCTTGTCAAGGTATTCAATAATGGTAGAGACTCCCACATTAAATTCCCGGGCAACTTTGCTTAAACGTCTTGTTATTGTTCCTTCTGTCATATTTTTGGCAAATGTTGTAAACTTTCCTAAAATTTATAATTAATTTCTGAAAATGTATAAATTATTCAAATTCAGATTTTAATACTCTCATAACGTCCCTAATTGTTTCTTCTTCCAAATCGGTACGTTTAATAAGATCTTCAACGCTAAGGTCTAATACGCTTCGGGCAGTATCGCAACCAATAGCTTTTAGTTCATCAATAACCCAATCTTCAATTTCATCTGTAAATTCTTCAATATCTACATCTTCGTCATCTTCTGCAATTTCCCGGTAAACGTCAATTTCGTAACCTGTTAGCTGACTTGCCAATTTAATATTTAGACCACCCTTGCCAATGGCAAGTGAAACCTGATCGGGTTGCAAATAGACCTCGGCAGTTCCTGCTTCTTCATTTATTTTTATGTTTGAAATCTTAGCAGGGCTTAAGGCTCTAGCAATATAAAGTTGAAGGTTATTTGTAAAATTGATTACATCAATATTCTCGTTTCTAAGTTCTCTAACAATTCCATGAATTCGACTTCCTTTCATTCCAACACAAGCTCCAACGGGGTCAATTCTTTCATCGTATGATTCTACGGCAACTTTAGCTCGTTCGCCAGGAACTCTTACAATTTTCTTTATTGTAATTAGTCCGTCAAAAATCTCTGGAACTTCAAGTTCGAATAGTCTTTCCAGAAAAACAGGGGAGGTACGGCTTAATATAATTAAAGGGCTGTTGTTTCTCATGTCAACTTTAATTACAACTGCTCTTAATGAATCGCCTTTCCTAAAAAAGTCGGAAGGTATTTGTTCGCTTTTTGGCATTATTAACTCATTTCCTTCATCGTCAAGAATTAGAATTTCTTTTTTCCAAACCTGATATACTTCTCCGGTAATTATTTCGCCAATTCTATCTTTATATTTGTTGTAAACACTGTCTTTTTCTAAGTCAAGAATTCTGGAGGTAAGGTTTTGACGTAAAGCAAGAATTGCTCTTCTACCAAAATCCTGAAGTTTAACCTCGTCGGTAACATCTTCCCCAACCTCATAATCATCGTCTATCTTAAGAGCTTCTGATAAAGCAATTTGAAGATTCTCATCTTCAACCTCTCCATCTGCTACAACAGCCCTGTTTCTCCAAATTTCGAAATCGCCTTTGTCGATGTTTATAATTATATCGAAATTTTCATCAGTACCAAATAGTTTAATTAGAGTACCTCTAAAAACATCTTCAATAACGCGCATCATGGTTTCTCTGTCGATGTTCTTCAACTCCTTAAATTCCGAGAAAGTGTCTATCAAGTTAATATTTTCCATTGTTATTTGAATGAAATTTGTTGTTTAATAGCTTTTATATCTGTTAATAATACTTTTATTTCTTCCTTTATTTCTATTTTCTTTTTCTTACCTTCTTCCTTTATTTTCTTTTTTACTTCAATTGTAATTTCTTGATTATTAGAATCTAGTAATATTCCTTTATGTGTTTCTCCATTATTATGACTTAGTTCCACATTCTTTCCAATTATTTTTTGAAATTGTTCGGGTACTTTAAGCGGAGATAATAATCCCGGAGTAGAAACTTCAAGTTCAAAATCTTCCTTTTCACGGTCTAAGCTAGATTCAATAAGTCTTGAAATATTTACACAATCTTGCACTGATGCACCTTTCATGCTATCTATTTCGAGTTTGATTTTATTACCTGCAGAGATTT
>JAFGXD010000147.1 GCA_016936815.1 Bacteroidales bacterium | reverse complement strand
TTCTTAGGAATTCCTATTTTTATCATATTCTAAATATTTGTTTTTATTATTATAGTTTAAACTTTAGAAAAAGTTTATTTTTTCTTACACATTTCTTATTTTATGTGAATTATCAAGCCTCCTATGAAATAAGGATGCTAATGTCATTATGTCCAAAGCATCAATTTCATTTATGCTCCATTTTATTTTTGGCGAGTGTGCAGTTGTATTTCTAAACATTCCAAAAAACCCTCGTAACAGGTTTGCAAATCCCTTATGTTCACTTTTCTCAGTTTCTGTTGTTAAGTTATTAATAATCAAAATTGGATTATTAATCGCAAATACTGAATCAATTAACTCGTTGCCATCCGAAGTCAACCCTGCTAAATCTCTTATTTTGTCAGCAACACTTTTAGTTGTCTCGAAAACAGCATGAAAATAATTATCTTGAAGTAATTCCGCTTTACAAAATCTTAAAACATCTTGATGTACATTTCTGTCTTTTAGTAAGCTTTTTAATCTGTCTGCTTTTTTTTCGGCTTCACTTATAGTTTCTACTTTATCTGTTTTTAGAAATTTTCCTGCTTCCGAAATTTCAATACCTATAAAACTCAATCTTTTATTAAGTTCTATTCGCCTAAATGCAAACTTGTCTTTATCATTTAGGTATCTAACAGGAGCCATAGCTCTTCTAATAAAATCCCAAATATTATTTGAACATTGATGTCTATTTTGCCAGTTAATAAAAGCATTATATAATCGTTTCCATTTAGTCAAACTTGGGTCTGTATCTGGAATTCTTGAATCTGCCAAAATCTTACCTATTTCAGTACCTGTCAAGCCCATGTCTGTATCGGCAATTATCTGACAAATCCCTTCAATTATTTCTGCTTTTAATGTTTCTTGTTTTGCCATTTTATGTCAATTGTGCGAATGCATTTTAATAACCGCTAACGGCGGCGGTATGTTACGGGCGGCGTTAGGAATTGCATCACTTTCTGCCATTACAAACTTAATAGGAATTGCAAGCCTTTCAACTTGCTCTTCACCGCCGGCTGGAATATACCGCTTGTTATAGGCAGTTTTCTACCTAGGATCAGCCCAAATTGTTTCAATAAATACAGCTGTATCCCAGTATTCACAGTCATTGTCAGGACCATCAAAACCACCAAGAGTACATATTGTTTCTTGGCAATTCAAAGTTATTACAAAAGTTTCTCCATCTGGAAAATTCTGAGCATCAATAACATAAACTTCTTGTTCATTATATCTCCATTTTTCAATTTTTCCTCTTGGAGTTTGAATTGGTTTATCCATAATGGCTTTTATTGTAGGATGTAAACACATTGGGTAGTCATTAATATCAAAACCATCATTACCACATGATGTGAATAATACTAAAAGAAATATCGTTATTAGTTTTCCCATAAAATTTAATTTTGGATAATTAGTTTATGTGTTGAATGGTATTCTCCAGAAATATGCAAGAAGTAGATATTATTGGGTAAAGTGGAAATATCAATTTGAGGGAATCTCCCTTTAACACATTCTTCTTTGACTGTTCGACCATTAATATCTACTAGCTTGATGACAGACTCGTTATCAGATGGTATGTAGATGTTGACTATTCCTTTTGCTGGATTTGGAAATATGGTAACCTTGTCAATGTTTGTTCCATTTCCAAAGGTGGTAAAAAGAGGTGTTTCACCACCACCACCATTGGGATCGCATTTGGTTGGAATATGTTTAGTGTACCAAGAGGAGTAGCCACAGCTATTTTTAGCTCGTGTTTTAACAGTAAATCCATAATTAGAATCTATTGGGTCAACATAAATAACTTCACCACCTGTATATGAGTATCCATTAACAGGTATTACAATTTTGCCTCCTGATACCTGCCATTCATATTGCTCAGCACCTCCATTAGAGTAAACAATAATTTCGCCTTTTGTGCATCCAAATGTTGATACATGGTTAAGGCCACCAATTGGCTCGGGTAAGCCTACCCATATATTTTTAGTTGTTGAAGCGTTTTGAAAATTTGCAGTAATTGAAGCATTACCGTATGTATTACTGTTTATTGCTTTTACTGTTATTGAAGTATTGTTGCTAGATTCTATTTGAAGGTTTGAAGAAACGGACCAGGAAACATTGATGTTAGAAGTTAAACCGACTAATGAATAGGTTGTCGAACCTGAATAGCAAACACTAGGGTTTCCACTAATTCTCACATTGTCAAAACAGTCATTGTTACCAACACCAACGGCAAACCATGATTGACAAGTTACCGAAGCCTCAACCGAAGATTGACCAAATAAATCTTCGGCAGCTTGAATGGTGTATAATCTCGCATCTTCATAATCAGTTGTAGGTGTGAAATAAACGGTTTGTGCTCTAAATACAATCTTTGCAGCTTTATCTTTTCCAATACCTGCAATGCTAAAAGTGCTCCCATTGTCGTTTATCTCATCTGTATTGCTGCTACCTTCTGCTAAAAGATAAAACCAATGGTTTAAAATACCACTATTCGTATGAACCCCGCAATGATCATTTGTATTATTTGGTGTTCCACAGTTAGGGGCAATCCAAAAAACTCCACCATAAGTATCGGGGTCATTTCTTAATTTTGGATTAGACATTGAACGTATTATGATACCAATATCTTCACCTAAAAGATAGGTGTTTTTTTCAGGAGTAGCGTAAAATTCTACCATAGCAGCCCAAATATCACTTAAACCTTCATCTATAGCACCAGATTCCCTTTCATAAACTAAATTTGAAGTAAACTGGTCAAGACCATGTCCAATTTCATGGGCAATTACATCTAAAGAAACCAAAGGATTTATGTTTGTCCCCATTCCATAAGTCATGACATTTCCATCCCAGAAAGCGTTGTCACTATTAGCAAAACCCCAACCAGTCAA
Organism: Bacteroidales bacterium; assembly: GCA_016936815.1. Lineage (GTDB taxonomy): Bacteria > Bacteroidota > Bacteroidia > Bacteroidales > GWF2-38-335 > GWF2-38-335. The sequence goes on along the minus strand of JAFGXD010000147.1, from coordinate 1,130 downwards.
ATTTGCATTTACAAAGTTAATAAGATTGTATCCATTATTATTTATACTATTCCTGTTATGTTTTTTTTTGAAATAATCATAGGTCATCATCGCCCCCCAATGAGCGTCAAGACCTGAATTGTGTTTGTTGCTATTGTTAAATTCTGCTGAAGTCCAAATATTATCATTGTCTTGGTAGTCGGTATTTGTATGGCTAGATTGGTTGAAATTGTTGTAAGTAATTATTCCATTACCTCTAGAGTTATCTCTTAGCCTGAATTGTCCACTTGATTGTTGTGTTTCTATTGAACGTTGACCACTATATCGTGTAGACGCAATTCCTTCAACGTGTTTTAAAATGGCATCTGTGAAAATGACATCACCAGTAGAGGCGTCTATATAGTAGTTTTTTCGACTAATAGGATTTAGGGCATAAATGTCAAATTTGTAGGCTAAGACAGGAATTGAATTTTCTGTGTATCTGTTTTTTTCAATGATTACTAATTCTCCTATCGGAAAATAAGTTGCATTTTTGTCATTTTCAATTTGCTTAATAAGGTCTTCCTTTTGTGAGTCTTCCCAAGCATATTTTTCAGCATTAATAAATTTCAATGCGTATTCAAGCGCTTGTTGTTCAGTTAATTTAGGAATCGTGCTTAAATCTTGAACTTTAACATGGTTTCCATTCGTATATTTTAGCTTCCCTTCTTTTGAAATCGCATTTATGATACCAAACTCAATTTTGATTCCTTTGTAATATTGTTGAAGTTTTTTTGAATTAAACCCAAGTTCATCAGGTTTTGTAATTCTTTCTAATCTAAATTCTGTGTCATTTGTTGTTTTGTATTGTGATTTTAGAAAATTATTAATATGCTTAATGTCTTCGGGTACACTAGTTTCTTTAAACTTTATAATCTTTGGCTGCCCAAGCTTATCGAGAGATTGTATTTCTTTTTCTTTTACTTGAGCAAAAACATTTGTTAAACTCATAATTGTCAATAAAACTGTAATTTTTGTTTTCATGTGTTTTGGTATTTACATTTTGTATAATTGCCTATAACGGTCACATGTATGAAATGTTTGGGGTTTGCGGGCTCGTCACTGTCAACCGTTACAAAAGCTGATGCGGTGCAGAATGTTTCAAGTAACCA
>JAFGXD010000021.1 GCA_016936815.1 Bacteroidales bacterium | reverse complement strand
GGACATCTGGCAATTTTGGCTGGTTGGCTAGATAATGTTACCGACAACAATATTTACACAATAAATCTCGCAATTGGAGTATTATCGTCTATTGTAGATAACGTACCGCTTGTAGCTGGAGCTATGGGTATGTATCCTATTGCAGAATCGGGACATTTTATGGTTGATGGAAATTTCTGGGCGTTCTTGGCATATTGTGCAGGAACGGGAGGAAGTATTCTTATTATTGGCTCTGCTGCCGGTGTTGCAGCAATGGGCATGGAAAAGATTGACTTTATTTGGTACTTGAAAAAGATTAGCCTTCTTGCTTTAGTTGGCTATTTGGCAGGTGCATTCTTGTATATTGCAATGTTTGGTATGTAAAAAAAATAGTTTTTGCCTTCGGCGTTTTATATTTTTGTGGTTTGTGGTTAAATCGTTTGTGGTTTGTTCGTTGCCTGCGGCGTTTGTCGTTAAGCCATTGTATAACTCATTACTTAAAACTATTTCCCGTTTGTAGTTAACATTTTTTTCATTTATTTACTACCTTTACTTTCTTAATCAAATTATTTATTGAAATGCAAAATATTGATAAAAAACAGAAAGTTAAGTTGTTAGTAGATTTTTGGCACAGAACCATGATGCACCACGCAATGTGGCTTGCAGAAGTACAACATCAAATGGGAAGAGAAAAAGCTTTTAAGTTATTTTCAATCGCCTGGAAAAAAAGCTACGAAATTCAAATGAAAAGACTGGGTAAAATTTTGGATTTTGAAATGGAAGACGATGTTCCTCAGCCTCTTATGAAACTAGAAGAGTCTAAAATTGATGAGCTTTTGGAGGGGTCTGCAATTAACTGGCTTGCCAACGACGGTGTTTGGTTTCAGGCCGTTGAATTCAACAGAAATATGCACGATGCCAAAAGATGTAACGATTCGGCTTGGGGCTATTTTTCTCCTTTCGAAGCAAAATTGATTAAAGATTATTTAGGTCTTGAAGAACACCCCGGCCTTGAAGGTCTTAAAAAGGCTCTTGAATTCAGGCTTTACGCTTATATTAACAAGCAATCTTTTACCGAAGAAACCGAAAACAGCTTCGTTTTTCTAATGAACGATTGCAGAGTTCAATCGGCCAGAAAGCGAAAAAATCTCGACGATTATCCTTGTAAATCAGGCGGTATGGTCGAATATACTACTTTTGCAGAAACAATAGATTCAAGAATTAAAACCGAATGTATTTGTTGTCCCCCCGATAATCATCCTGATGAATACTATTGCGCATGGAAGTTTTCTTATCAGTCACTATAAAAAAATGAGTTTGCTTGAGGATACAACATAATTTTGGCATACTTTTGGAGTTATAAAAAGAAAATTAAAACCAATGAAAACAAAAATATTTCTCTTAGGACTTCTGTTTATAGGCTTTTCAATGTATTCACAAGAAAAGAAAAAGGAAGGTAAAAAAGAAACCAAAAAGGATAGTACAGAATTCAAAATTTGTCATAAAAAGGATGTTTATGGAGTTGATTTTAAACCACTTGAATTGTATGTAGGGGAGAAGCTTAAAAAACCCAAAACCCCACCTGAATACTTGGGAGAAAATTGGAGATTGAAAAGACACTTTATCGACAATCAATTCGATTTTAACCGAGCCAAGGATATGGTTTTTAGGGTTAATATTGCTTTTATTGTAAATTGCGAGGGGAAAGCAGGTAATTTTATCTTGTTATCTGAACATGAAGACAAAGAACTAAATATGGCCAAAGAGCTTGTGGAAACAGCAAAAAGACTGCAATTTGACTGGAAGCCGGCTACCAAGAAAAAGGATAATGTAGATTGTTGGTTTGTAATTTCAATAACAGTATTTAACGGAGAGTTTACTACCATTTTCTGGGAATATTAGCATGAATATTCTTATTTTAGAACCTTTTTTTGGCGGATCTCATAAGCAGTGGGCAACAGGCTTGCAGAATTATTCCACTAATAAAATTGAAATTCTTTCGCTTTCTGCCCATAACTGGAAATGGAGAATGCATGGAGGGGCTGTAAGTCTTGCCGAAAAGTTTCTGAAATCTTCCTTTCAACCCGACTTAATTATTGCAAGCGATATGCTCGATTTGGCTTTGTTTAAATCGCTGTGTAGTTCAAAATTAATTGGAGTTAAAACAATTTTGTATTTCCATGAAAACCAACTTACCTATCCAACAGGAAGTAATTCCGGTGTAAGGGAAATAGATATGCACTACCCGTTTATAAACTTTACTTCGGCTTTAGTAGCTGATAAGGTTGTTTTTAATTCGGAATTTCATAAAAATGAGTTTCTTGCTGCACTGCCAAATTTCTTAAATGCCTTTCCGGAACCCTCGCTTTCAAAAAACATAAAAAAGATAGTAGATAAATCATCTGTTATCTATCCCGGTGTTGAGATTGACGAAAAGTTTTTAAGCTCTGAAAAGATTGAAAATAGTGGCAAACCCGTTTTTCTTTGGAATCACCGTTGGGAAAAAGACAAAAATCCTGAAGAATTCTTTAAATTGCTTTACGAAATAAAAGAAAGGGGATACGATTTTTCGATTATTTTGCTGGGGCAAAGATTTTCAAATTCGCCGGCTTGTTTTGCCGAAGCTGAAATTAGACTTAAAAACAATATTTTGTTTTCGGGATATTGCGATTCAAAAGAGGAATATTTTAGATTTTTATTAAAAGCTGATATACTGCCGGTTACCAGTCATCACGATTTTTTTGGTTATAGCGTTGCAGAAGCTGTTCTTTGCAATTGTTATCCTCTTTTGCCAAACCGACAGGCTTATCCGGAACACATTCCTGCAGAATATCAACAAATTCATATCTATAACGATTTTGATAGTCTTTTGGAAAAGTCAATCTACTGTATTCAAAACATAAATCAAATTAGAGAAGTTCGAACACAATTGTTTGCCAAGAAATTTCTTTGGAAAGAAATAATTTGCAAATATGATGACTGTTTTTTGCAAACTACATTTTAACCTCACTATATCTGCCGCGGTTCAATGAAACGCAAAGCATCATAATTAACGTAAATCAAAGGCTGAAAGCCTTATTCAATATAGCCTCGCGGCATCGCCCGGGGTTTATTGATGTAAATATTGCATCGCCCGGGGTTTAATGATGTTTATAGAATTGTTAGTGGTATAAAAAAGGATAAATTTTAGACTTCAAATAATCGAAATATATTAATTTAAAGGTCATAAAATCAGCAATATATCGAGGTAACAAGCTTGTTAGTAACAAGGTTGTTACTAACAAAAAAGTTGATTGTTTTGTGTTATCAAAGCATCAGATTAATCCCCAATAACCTTCCCCTTAACAATAAACCAAGGATTAAGCAGATTTTCTTTATTGTATAGCATAGCTGAAATTTCATCGGCTTTAGTTACCGAGCAGCCTGCTGCAATTGCAATAGCATGACCGGCAGCAGTATCCCATTCCATTGTTGGGCCGAAACGAGGATAAATATCGGCCTTACCTTCTGCAACCATGCATATTTTTAGGGAACTGCCTCGTGAAATAAACTCAATTTCCCCGAAATGATTTTTCAATTTTTCTATATAAGTTTCAGTTTCAACATTCATGTGAGAGCGACTTCCAACAACGGTATAGTTTCTTTTCTCCTTTTCCAAAGGCAGTTTTTTGCCCATTAATGCCAATTTTTCGAAAGAAAAGTCGGTTGTTTTGTGAGATTCAACATTTTCAATTTTAAAACTTCCAAATTTTATATCGGCAATGTATAAAGTCTTAAAAACAGGCAGATAGATAACTCCTGCCACCGGACAATTTTTCTCAATTAGAGCAATATTTACAGTAAACTCATCATTTCTTTTAATAAATTCTTTTGTACCGTCGAGGGGATCAACAAGCCAGAAAATTTCTCTGTTTTTTCTACTTTCGTAAGGAATTTCTTTGTCTTCCTCGCTTAAAACAGGAATATTGGTTTGGGCAAGCAAGTCAAGAATTATAGTATTTGCTTTTTTGTCGGCTATGGTAAGAGGACTTAAATCGGCTTTTTCCTCCACCTGAAAATCGTCTTGACCATATATTTCCATTATTTTTTCACCTGCCATAACAGCGGCTTTAATGGCTATAGAAAGGTTTTTGTTCATATTTATTTTTTAAAGAAAGATACAAAAGTAAAAAACACTTACATTTCTTAATTGCTGTATAACAACTATGTATTTTTTTGAATTACAAAATCTCTAAAATTTGAACGATTAACTAATTTGTATTCAGCAGAATAGTTATTAGTAAAGGTTGTTGAGAATTTCACTTTCCTTTTCTCATTTAGTTTAAATTCGTATGCATACAATTTACCATCAACTTCTTCAATATAATCAATTTCCTGCTGTTGAACTGTTCTCCAAAAATATGATTTGGCATAACTGTTTGTATAATTTAGGAACTTTTGTCGCTCACTCATAAGAAAGTTTTCCCATATTGCCCCTTTATCTTGTCTTGCCTGAAACATCATAAATTGTCCAATAACTCCATTTCTAATGCCGTTATCAAAAAAGTAAATTTTTTTGCCTAGTTTTATTTCATTTCTTAAATTCCTACTAAAAGATGGTAATTTAAATAATACAAATGCTTTTTCAAGAATCGAAATGTATCTTTCAACTGTTTTAGGATCAAGATTAATAATTTCTCCCAGTTCCCTATAAGAAACTTCGCTACCAACTTGCCAAGAGATAGCCTGAAGCAATTTCTGAATTTCTTCCGGTTTTTTCAAATTGCCATACATTAAGACATCCTTATACAAATAACTATCTATAAGCTCGTTAATTACTCTTACCGGATTATCTCTGTTATTAAGTACATCGGGATAAAAACCGAAAACAAGTCTGTTTTCCAAATCCATTTCAGACTCAAGGTAACCAATATGGTTTTGCCACTCTTCCCATGAAACCGGCCATAGTTGAAAAGACCACTTTCTACCTGTTAAGGGTTCATTGGTACTTTGACTAAGTTCAAATGCAGAAGACCCGCTTAGAATGATTTGCACAACAGGAAAATTATCGACAACAATTTTGGAAGTAATTCCTATGTCTTTGATTCTCTGAGCCTCATCAATAAAGACTAATTTTTTATTGCCTATTATCTGTTTTATTTGTTCTGTATTTGGTCTGGTTAGTATTTGCTGAATTGTTGGGTCATCTCCGTTTAACAGAATTGTATCTGAAGAGTAGTCCTCGAGTATTTGTTTTATTAAAGTCGTTTTGCCCGATTGCCTTGGGCCAAGAACAATAATTGCCTTTTTTCGAAACAAATAGGTTTTAATACCTTCGTCTAAAACTCTTTTTATCATTTTTTTTTGAACAAAAATACATAAATAAGGATTCAAATCCAAATATATTATAATATTTGAGGAATTGAATCCTCAAAAATATCATTTTTATTAATTTCCAAATGTTGAAAACTATTGTTTAGGTTTGGGTAATTTTTTATATTTACCATGGGTTGAAACCCATAGCTATGATTGGTAAACCACTTTCTGGTTATGGGTGAATAAACTTCCAACTTGTGTATAGTTAAAAAAAATCCAATCCAACTGAATTAATGGTAAAAACTTTTTTTTACATTTGCTGTACCTTTCCAAATCGGGGTGTAGCGCAGTCCGGTTAGCGCGCTACGTTCGGGACGTAGAGGTCGGGCGTTCGAATCGCCCCACCCCGACAATATTTTTTTTTCATCCAAAGGCAACCTTTTCATACTGTATTATGTCATACTTTTGTAAATACCTAAAATCACAAGCTATGAAAACTAAAAGTATTAAAACCTGCCTTATTGTCTTTTTGTCTTTTTTCGCATGGCAAAATTCTGCTTTCTCCCAAGATAATCCTGTTGCTAATTTTTCTCAAATTGTTAGTTGCGACGGGCATACTGTAAGCTTTTTGGATGTATCAACCG
>JAFGXD010000146.1 GCA_016936815.1 Bacteroidales bacterium | reverse complement strand
CATGAAAATCGTCGTTTTCCTTGGTTTTAATTTTTGTGTTATCGGTAACTATTTTTTGCTTGGTAAAAATGTGGTAACGCACTCCTGCATAAGCCCCTGCCGAAACAATTAATGTATGTTCCTTCATTGGAAAATGAAACGAAAGCATTAAAGGAACTTGAACTCCATAAACCGATAGCTTGTTTTTTGTAAATTCAGCAACAGTATCAATTTTATAGGCCAACACGTCTTCTGTACTAACGTAGGTAGGCTGAAGAATAATATTGTTACTGAATCGGTAGTTATTAAATCTGAAACCTAATCCGGAATTCAAGCCAACTCTGTTTTTAATAAGGCTGAAGTCAATATCGAATAGATTTAGAGCAAATTCCCACGATTTTCCAACATTCAAATCCATAAAAGAACTCTCATTGGGCAAGTCCATTTTGTAATCTGGTGCAAAATATGAGTTTATTCCAAAAGTCATTGAAGCCCATTGCGATTCGAAATTTCTAATTCGTGGAGGATCCTCGTCAGAAATTGTATCACCGTCGACAATAATAATGTTCTTATTGCCAAAACGAATTTTTGTTGTATCGGAAGAATCATCCTGAGCGTAGGAAAGAGTAATAAGTAGTAGGCCTGCGATTAATAAATTTAACTTTTTCATGATAATAATTTTTTAATTTGAAAGTATGACGGACAGAGGTAGGAATTTGTTACAGGCTAAATAAAATTTATTTGAAGTTTGACTCAAAAGCAATGAGTTTTGTGTTGAATTCCAGCTTCTTAATACTTCCGTCTTCGTTGTATTCGTTGTTAAAAATTTTCTTATTGAAGGCAAATTGGGTTACAGTATTTACTCCTGTTTCCAGACTTCTCCATACTTTTATTCTTTTCGAAGAAGTTTTTTTATTTGGAATATTACTATCTTCAGCAAAAACAGGATTAAGGGAATAATTTTCCTCTATTAATAATTCAGGTTTTGAATTTTCCAGTAGTTTTTCAGATTTTTTCTCCATATATGCAATTTTCAAATCCGAGTTTTCAAAAGTTGAATTTTCTTCAATAGTATTATTATTGGGGGTATTTTGTTTCTCAACTCTATTTGCAAGATATTTATCAGAAGCATTTTTTATAGGTTGAATAATTTCAATTTCATTTGTATTTTGCTTACTAACAGGTCTTTCAAAATTTAAAACGGCAATTTTTTGAAGTTTTGAAGCTTTTGGATTCTTTTCACCTGAAAATATTCCGGGAAATAAAATAAAAATAATGGCAATTGAAGCGGCAATGGCAATATATGGATATAATTGAGGCAGTGCAATAATTGCGGCTTTTCTCTTCTTTAAAGCCTTTTTATTTTCAAAAACTTTTGAATAATCAGGTTGAATTTTGCAGTATTCAAATAATTTAAGATTTTGTTGCAGAAGAATATTTTCCTGAAGTTTGTTTTCAAATTTATTTTTTACTAAGCCTTCTAAATCTCCTTCTAAATAAGCAATACAGAGCTCATCCTTGTTTATTTTGTTAAAATCCTGAGAAAAATCGAAATGCTTTAGTTTTTGTTTTTCGGGAAAAATATTTTGGGAAGGTTCCATTGAAATTTCCGAAATGCTGTTAAGCTCTTCTTCCAAATCGGGGTTTTGACTAAGGAAAAGCATAAGGCAAGCGGTTTGTTGCTCGTCCATTTGCCCGTCGAGGTAGTCCATAAAGAACTCTTCGTAATTATGCCTGTTTATTTCCATTATATTACTGTGTCTAAACTTCCAATATATTCTTTTAAAAATAATCTTGCCCGGTAAATATAAACCTTTACCTGCGATTCGTTAAGTCCTGTAATTTCAGCAATTTCCTGATAAGAATAACCCTCATAATCCCTAAGCGTTAGTACAGATCGCTGAGCATCGGGAAGTTTTTGTACGGCCTCATCGAGAATTTCCTTTAAATCTGAATATTGTTCGGAATGAGAATACTCAGAAGGCTTAACATTTTCGAAATCACCTTTTTTCTTTTCTCTTCTTAGCATGTCTATCATAGTATGATAAGCTGTTGTAAAAAGGTAAGATTTTGCTTTTTCGTAAGTTACATTTTCCACATTTCTCCAGAGCTTTTCAAAACTATCTTGAATTATGTCCTGCGATTTTTCAACGTCACGCAGGTTTTTCAGCACAAAGCGATACACTTTGTCGGAAAATAAATCTACAATTTTATTGTATTCATCAATACTCATCCGGACGAATTTTGTGGTAAGACGAACAACCGTTTAAAAAGTTACACAAATTTTAATATTTTTATCTAGATTTTTGTAAACCGTTCAACTTTAAGAACTCCACTAGATTCATCTTTTAAAACAACAATATAAAAACCCTTAGTCAAGTCTGAAACATCAACCTGATTTTCTGTAGTTTGAAGGATTTTCCTTCCTAACTCATCATAAATCTCCAAAACAAATGATTTACCATATTGAACATTTATAAAGTTATTCATTGGGTTTGGAAAAATCAATATCTCATCAGCACAAACATTGGAAACACTTACGCTTGAATCGGTTACGGTAATATACTCATTCAAAAATAAAAGATTTGAAGGACAATTCTCATTAGAAGCTATTAAAGTAACTGAATATGTTCCAACATTATAGTAATAATTATAGGGATTAGAATCTGTAGAAGTATTTCCGTCACCAAAATCCCAAAGATAGGAGTCGGCATACTGCGATGTGTTTGTGAATAAAACCATTAGAGGTGCAGTTCCTTCTGTTGTGTTTACATAGAAATTTGCTGTGGGCGATTGAAGTATTTCAAGGTAATTAGTTAAACTTAGAGTATCTGAGCCAAAACTATTATATACAATAAGTTGCACATCGTATTCGCCTGTAACTGTATAATAAACTGTTGGATTTGCCAAAGTGGAACTTGAAGGAACTCCTCCTTCAAACAACCACAAATATGAAGATGCATTTTCCGAATTATTTACAAAATTCACTCCTTGTCCTGTACAAAAGATTGTAGACGAACTAGAAAAATTTGCTACCGGCAAGGCTTCCGGAGCTTTAATATAGATGCCGTCTGAAATACTTGTATCACAAAAAAGCCCTGCATTGTTTTCTGCTTTTACTGTAACATAATATGTAGAGCCATAAGAAAGACTTAAACCTCCATGGCTAACAAAATTATCTACACCATTTGAAGTCCAATCTACAGTATTTGTTAAACCGGGACTATCACCTACAGCATACCAGTATTGTAAAATTCCGGAATGCTCATCATTTGAAGTCTGCCAGTTTGCCGAAATTTCTGTTGTTAGATTTGTTGTATCAATATCGGTAGTAAGACCATCGTTTACAGGATTTACCAACGAAGGTTCTGACCAATCAATATTTACATCGAGACCCGAAATAGCGGACCAGTTACCGGCTTCATCTATTACTACCGATTTAAGTCTGCAAGAGGCTGCTGTTTCCGAATTATTTTGAAAACGAATATCATTTTCAATTTCTGAACCAACAGTAATTAATGCAGTCGATGCTCTTGATTTATAAACTTTTATATCATCATAATTTACATTGCAATCTCCGGTTCTTAAAGAAATGTATTCACCCTGAGTAATAGGATTTGGATCTATCCATGAAGATACCAGAATATTGTTTTGATAAGCCTTAATTTCACCGGTTTCCGGATTGTAAATTACTTTATAGTCGTACCATGTGTTTTCATTAACATTACAAACATCGTTGGTCTTTATTTCAATTACATTTTCTGTTGCTCTGTAAATCTGACATTTATTGTCATCCACTCGAAAGTAAATCATATAGGCATTGTTTCTTTGCTCCATAGAAGCGTCGTCTGAAAAAATATAAATTCCGGCTCTTCGGTTTGTTCCGGTTCCTGCAATATTCATCTGCCAATGGTAAAGCCAAACATTTTCACCCGATTGCCAAACCGGGGCATAAATATTTGTATTTGAATTTGCTTGGTCGTTTTGATTTAAATGTGCTGAGGATATTTGCCATGTTCCCGATGTTTGTTGCCAATCTGAATTAATAGCCGTTTCAAAATTATCATTAAGAAAGCCATTATTACTATTAGCCCTCCATTCAATTCCATCATTTTCAAGTGGCTGATAAAACAATAAATCAAGCTGTTCGTTATCGTAATCGTTAAATGATGCTAAAAAATCATCGCTAGCCCATTCTTGTGCAGAAATTTCAGTTGTTGGAGGTGTATTGTCGCTTGTACAGTTCCAAACTGCCTTAAACCCCGACATTGTAGTTGCTATATCGGAATGAAATTTCAAAGTAATAGAATTTCCTGATGCAGTAACAAGTCCGGGTCCCGATGTACCTGAATATCCGCCAATTAATGGGGAAGAAACTGAATTTCCATCGTACAGCCATAGCGAATCGTATCCTGCTTCCAAGTCGAAACTTTCGAAATTCAAGCTAAGTCCCGATGCACCTGTTGGAGCAATGGTGTAAGTGTAATCTTCCTCATCGAGATGATTCCAGGCCGGCCCCCCCATATCGAAAATTGAGTCGGTACAAGAAACCGTTCCACAATCGGAGAATTTTTCTTTTATTTTGTCCCAAAGTTGGGAATAACCATTGTCGTAACCCAAGGCCCATATTCCAATTCCGGCAATTGCTCTTTGGTTTACAAGGTCGTACCGTCTTCCTAAAGAAAAATCATCATCAACAAAGCACTGATTCCAGTTACCATCGTTATATGACCAATATGGAGTGTAACTATTGTTTTCCCAAAGTTTGGAAGATTGAGAATAATTACCTGAGGCATTGTTCATTACAGTAACATAAGTTTTTGTTGCTGAAGAACCGCTAACTGAAGAAGGTGGAGTCGGACTGCTAGTATCAAATTCTCTTCCATAGTAAGGAACTCCTAAAACAAGTTTATTATGAGAGACCCCGGCATTCAAATAATAATTTACAGAGCGACTTTGGCAATAAGTCCATGAAGAAGTTAATGGATATAATCCTCCTGTTGGACCTGCAGTTGTACTTCCCGAATAATAATAATCGTAACCCATTATCACAAAATAATCTACATAGGGATTCATGGCGGCAACATCAAAAGTACCCGACCAGTTAACTGATGGTAAAGCAATTGTTAGCTCCGAACCCGAAATTGCCGTATGAAGTTGATTTGCGAGTTGTATCATAAAGGAGGTTAAACTATCTTTTTGACTGGATGAAACCCCTTCAAAATCAATATTTACTCCGGTAGCACCTCTGGCATTCAAATATGAAATTAAATTACTAATTAAATTTTGCTTTGCAGTATTGTTATTAAAAAGGGTGGAATGATTTGAAAATAGAGTAACACAAAGATGAACTTTAACGCCATTGGCAAGAGCATCATCAATAACAGAGGCTGAAAGATATGAATTGCTGGAAGTAGCATTTCCGGTGTTTGCATCAACAGCATAAGAAAAGTAACACAGATGAGATAATCCGCTCCAGTCGTAATTGGCTTCCAATCCATTACTCCAGTATGGATGCCAGCCATAAACAACTTTATTCAGATTACAATCTTTAGCAGATTTTGATTGTTCTTTTACTGCCGGATTGTTTATTTTATACCATTCTTCAGCATTTATTCCAACCTGCTCGTAATACTCAAATTGTTCTTGATGTATGGAAATACTTGTTTCAAATTGGGAAAAGAGATTAAGTCCGGTTACTAAAACTAGAAAACAAAAAAATAATTTCATGATTAAATATTAATAAATAATAGGTTGCTTAAGTTTATAAAACGTGCAATATTAACAAATAGCAACGATTTAGTAAAAAAATATATTTCAATTTTGAGTAACAAGTTAAAATAGGTGACAAATGCTTAATAGTTTAATATTCCCCACCTCTAGCATTAGAGAGGCAGATAAGTAGAAAAAAAATATGCATGAATATTAGACATGATTAAAAAAAATAGAGGGAAATTTATACTCTAAAATCTTTATCATTCTAGTTAAGAAATTAATATATTTGTTGCTATTAATAAAATAAGTAATAATTTTAATTGAAATACAAGACATTATGAATATTCAAGAAAAACAAAATTCCATAATTGAAGAATTCAGTGTTTTCGACGATTGGATGGATAAGTACGAGTATCTTATAGATTTAGGTAAGGAATTAGAGGAAATGCATTCTGAGCTTAAAACCGAGGAACATCTTATTGAAGGCTGTCAGAGTAAAGTTTGGGTTAGTGCTGAACTTAAAGAGGGTAAGGTTTTTTTTACAGCCGACAGCGATGCAATTATTACAAAAGGAATTATTTCTCTGCTCATTAAGGTTTTATCCGGTCATTCTCCCGGCGAAATTTACGAGGCAGATTTGTTTTTTGTAAAAAATATTGGTCTCGACCAGCACCTTTCGCCAACTCGTTCTAACGGTTTGCTTTCTATGATTAAGCAAATGAAGCTTTATGCTCTTGCCTATAAAACTAAACTTGAAAACTCCTGATTATGAAAATATTACTTTTTATTTCCTTTTTTTCTGTAATTACTCTAAAGAGTTATTCGCAGGAAGCTTTTATGGAAAAGCCAAAAGTTCCAATCCCTCTTTCAATAGCATTAACAAATAATTCCACCCAGCTCCCCGGTTCGGGCACTTTAGGGGTTCTTCATACTCCGGTTCATCCCGGTATTACTCTTGGAACGTACAAACTTTGGTCGGCAAAGGCAAAACATGCATGGTTGCAATCTTTAAAACTAGCTTACTTCTATCATCATTATTCGCAGCATGCAATTAGTTTGTACACAGAAATTGTCTGGTCGTATTCGCTTGCTAAGAATTTTGGGACAAATATTTCTGCCGGCTCAGGATATTTGCATGCAATAAAGGATGTTCAGGTTTTTGAAATGAATGAAAACGGCTCTTACGAAAAGAAGAAAAGCATTGGATCAGCACAGTTTGCTGCCGGTTTACAACTGGGCTTTTTCTATCGTATAAACAGAGCAAACATCAATCCAATAAGCCTTTTTGCCGATTACAGGTTTTGGGTTCAGACACCTTTTGTTAAAGAATATGTGCCTGTTCTGCCTTATTCAACATTTCAAATAGGTTTCACATTTTTCATTTTTAAGAAATAGAAATTATGAAGACAATAATATTAACCATAACAATTTTTGCTCTCGCAATTTTAAACTCCTGCAAAGAAGACACAATTAAAACCACGAGCCCTTGCGTTCTTGAAACAGCAGATAGTAGCTCTTTTCATCCGAAAAATGGAATTTATCAAAATCTTATTAACCAATATGTTGCTAAGGGAATTCCGGGAATTACTCTATTAATTCAGGACCAAAATGGAACATGGATTGGCTCTGCCGGAAAAGCTGATATTGAAAATGCTGTTGACATGAACGGCTGCACAGTTTCTAAGGTTGCAAGTATTACAAAAATGTATATAGCAACACTAGTGTCCACTAAAAATTAAATAAAAACTTTCTATAAAACTCAAAATAAGCAATTTACATTTATTTTTTCTTGTCCACGATT
>JAFGXD010000145.1 GCA_016936815.1 Bacteroidales bacterium | reverse complement strand
GGTAGTTTTAGACTATCACCATTTCTTAAGTCTCTGATATCCGGAAATGATACAATTTTTGTTTTATCGTCGGAAAGTATTACAGGTACATTATTATAATAATCTTTCTTTGTTTTATAAATGATTATTGGAGGCAGGTATGTAGAAATTCCTGAATCGACCTCCACCTTTTTTGTTGTATTACAAGATGTTGCAAACAATATTGATAATATTATTAAATATTTGAGGCTTGTATTTCTTTTTTGTGTCATCCGGTTTGTATTAACAATCCATAAAGTTTATTAACAATGCAAAAGTCCAATAAAGATAATAATTATCTTTGTGTCCCATAAAATTAAACGAAAAATGCAAGAAAAAATTCTTATCCTCGATTTTGGTTCACAGTATACTCAGCTTATTGCCAGAAGGGTACGCGAATTAAATGTGTATTGCGAGATTGTACCATTCAACAAAATTCCTGAGATTGATAAATTTACAAAAGGAGTTATTTTGTCGGGAAGTCCTTTTTCTGTTAGGGATGTTAATGCTCCTTATCCTGATTTATCTTCAATTAAAGGTAAATTGCCTTTGTTGGGTGTTTGTTACGGAGCTCAATTTCTTTCTCATAATTTTGGTGGTGAGGTTTCGCCTTCAAATACCCGTGAGTATGGTCGTGCTAATTTGCATTTTGTAAATTCGAATAATAATTTGCTAAAAAATATTTCTCTGTCTTCACAAGTTTGGATGTCGCATGGTGATACTATTGCCAAGATTCCGAATACTTACGAAGTAATTGCCAGTACTGCAGATGTAAAAGTTGCTGCTTTTCAGATTTCAGGGGAACAAACTTATGGAATTCAGTTTCATCCGGAGGTTTATCATTCAACTGAAGGAACAATTCTTCTACACAATTTTGTGGTAAATATTTGTGGTTGTAAGCAAAATTGGACTCCCGAATCGTTTGTGGAATCTACCATTCAGGAATTAAAGTTAAAACTGGGTAACGACAAGGTTGTTTTGGGATTATCCGGAGGCGTTGACTCTTCTGTTGCCGGAGTACTGCTGCATAAGGCAATAGGAGAGAGGCTTACCTGCATTTTTGTAGATAATGGTCTTTTAAGAAAAAATGAATACCAAGCAGTTTTAGATTCTTACAAAAATATTGGTCTAAATGTTATTGGTGTTGATGCTAAAGATAAGTTTATTAATGCTTTAGCTGGAGTTTCAGATCCTGAAGGAAAGAGGAAGATTATTGGTAGGGTTTTTATTGAGGTTTTCGACGAAGAAGCTCACAAAATTAAAGATGTTAAATGGTTGGCTCAGGGAACAATCTATCCCGATGTTATTGAATCTTTGTCGGTTAACGGTCCTTCAGCAACAATAAAATCTCACCATAATGTTGGAGGTTTACCCGAAAAAATGAATTTAAAAGTTGTAGAACCTCTTAATCTTCTTTTTAAAGACGAGGTTAGAAAGGTTGGAAAAGCTCTTGATATAGAGGATGTTATTTTAAAAAGACATCCTTTTCCCGGTCCTGGACTTGCTATTAGAATTTTAGGTGATATTACAAAGGAAAAGGTTGAGATTCTTCAGGAGGTTGATGCGGTTTTTATAAATGAACTTAAGTTGTCGGGACTATATGATGATGTTTGGCAAGCCGGGGTAATTTTGCTTCCCGTTCAATCTGTGGGCGTTATGGGCGATGAAAGAACCTACGAAAGAGTAGTCGCTTTGCGTGCAGTACAATCTACCGACGGAATGACCGCTGATTGGGTACATCTTCCGTATGAGTTTCTAGCAAAAGTCTCAAATAAAATAATAAATCAGGTAAAGGGAATAAATCGAGTTGTTTACGATATTAGCTCAAAACCACCGGCTACTATCGAATGGGAGTAATTCTTTTTTGTTGTAACTAATCTCTTTAGAAAAATTATTTTCTTTAGCCGTTTCTATTGTGGTCGATTTGTTGTCGCTGCTTACTTTTTCTTTCATGTCTTTTGTGTTGTGCATGAAAAAACCCAAAGCAACCAATAACATTAAAGTAAAAATATTTCTAAGACTTCTCATAAGTAATAGGTTCATAAAAACTATTTGATGCAAATATAAGTTATTTGTTTATAACTTGTTAATAATAAATCGTTAATTTTATATTATGCTTGCATGATTTTGGGGAATAGTTTAAATTTGACAGTAAATACTAACATTATGAAGATAAAAACTGCTATTATTTCCATTCTCATTAGCTTTTCAGCTCTTGCACAAGAATTTTCTTTTGAAGATGAAGATTTTTCCCATCAGGTTTTTGCGGGAAGTAAATTTTTTATGGATGAAGATTATTTCAGAGCGTTTTCTGCCGGATATGGTTATACTAAAGGTAATTTTACTTTGGGCGGTGAATTTGAATTTTACGATCAAATGGGTAATAATGCATGGTTTGCCGGTTTGTTTTTAAAAGCTGTCCCTCTAAAATGGGGTAGAGTAGGGTTGTTTTTTCAAACCGGAGTTCAATATCCAATTACCAAAGAAACAAAGGTTTATGATTTTGTTAATGTAAACATTATGGCAGGAATTAAAAGATTTTCTCTTATTAGCAATAATCCTGCTGCTATTGAGGCATCTGTAGGTTACGATTTCCGTTTCATTAACGGGCAGACTAAATATGTTTTATTCCCTAAACTCTCTACTGTTTTTTTCTTTTGAACTTTTAGCGGCTAATACTTCCAAATTTACAAAACTTTCAAAAATTCAGGAATAAAAATTACTATTCCAATTATTGCAGCTGTAATTGCCGCAATTAATACCGATCCTGCTGCAAGATCTTTAATTCTGCCTGCTTGCTTATTTCTTTCTTGCGAAATGTAATCAACTAATTCTTCAATAGAACTGTTAATTATTTCTAAACCTATTACTAATCCGCACGAAAGTATTATTGCTAACCACTTTTCTGTAGAAATTTCAAAAAATATAGCCAAAATGACTACTATTATTAGGCTAATAAAATGAAATCTGACGTTTCTTTGGGTTATAATAGAAATTTTTATTCCCCTTAATGCGTTTTCAAAGCTTCTTAAAAACAGTCTCATAATTTTTTGTTTTAGTCTTATTGATGTACGGCTTTTCTTTTTCTTATAAATGTACTTAATTTGCACAAAATTAAACAAAAAGAATGCTACAAAGATTTTTTATTTCAGTTGCTATTTCGTTTGTTCTACTTTCTTGTTCAAGTGAAGTTGAAGATAAAGACAGAATTGTTGGTAATAATGAGTTTTCTATTGTTATTCCCGACTATCTCCAGGAGAGCGATAATGTTTCATCTGACGGGTTAATTCAGTATTTTGTAAAAGAACACGATTGTTTTATGTATCTTGTTGTTTTTAAAGATGTTAAGTCTGACTATGATCAAGGGTTCGGCTTAATTAATTTTTACGAATATATTGCTAACGATATTTTAAACAACTATCTTGATTATGGAAGGTTGACGCCTCCAACAGATACAATTATTAATGGTATTTCAGCTAAACAGTTTTATATTAATGGTTCTCTTAAAATTTACGAGGGAGATAATAGCGTCCTTTTTCATGAAACAATATTCGAAACAGATTCTGTTTTCTACGAAATTCGCTCATGGTGCTGCTATATTGGTAAAAACAGATATCTTAACGATATGAAAAAAATTGCTGCCAGCTTTAAATTCAAATAATTCTTATTTAATGTAGGGACGAATATCTGATATTTTCTTTCCATCTTTAAATCCAACAATAAAACAACCGTCAACTTCGCAATTCTTCTTTATTTCCAAGGCTTTATGATAGGAAGTTTCGTTACCCAACATGTATTTAAACAATCCGTCAATTTGCATTTCTTCAATTTTTAAGTTTCCTGAATAAACTTTCATTAATTCAGCTTGCGACTGACGACTGGCATTCGAACTAATTTGAACCTTAAATATAACGCCATCTTTATCAATTACTACATTATTATTAGAGGTGTTTGAATTTGTTGTAATAGTATTTTGATTTGTATTCGAATTCTGATTCCCTGATGAAGCCCCTGATACTGCAACATAATCGTTTTCAGCAGATTTGCCCACTACAAACGCTCCACTTACTCCACAAGACTCCTTCAGTTTAATTGCCTGATCTTTTGATGTAAATGCGCCAATGTAATATTTGTACTCATTTTCAATAAACATTACTTCAATTGGATATTCTCCATTGTAAATGGCATGTAGCTCATCCAGACTCAATTGCTTCTTAGATGTTCCTATCTGAACTTTATAAATATCATACTTGGGCTCGTCATCAGTTACGGAATTAGATGTTGCAGTTACTTCATTTCCACTAGTTTCATTATTATTAGATTCGCCTGTTTTTCCTTGCTTATTGTTATTTGAATTATCTTCCTCTTCCTCAGTTTCATTATTGTCCTCATAATTATCAACTATAGCTTCTTCTTCATTATTTACTTCTTCACTTTTCACTTCATTACCTGAATTATTTTCAGCAACCTCAGTTTCCATAGCCTTCATACACTCCCTTATTTTGCTATCAACCGTGGACTGAACTTCCTCACGGTCTTCCGGTTCAAGCCCGTTTAAGTATATATTGTAGGAGTTTACTGCCATATCGTATTCTCCTCTTGCCTGATAAGCCTGACCAATGGCGTAATCAATTTTAATATCTACATTTTTGTCTAGTTTTTTTGCATTTAAAAAATAATCTAAAGCCTTATCTTCAGAACCATAAAGACCTAAATAACAAACCCCCATTTTGAAATTTAAAATTGAATTTCTGGCATTAAAATCTTGTGCTTTTTGGTAAAATTCCAGTGCAGCAGGATAAAACTCAGCATTTTTCTTGGCAAACAACTTGTCACCCTCCTTAATATTCTTTAAGGCCTCTTTCAAACCATCAACATCGTCGAAATTTTCTTTGGTAAATTCAATGCTTTGAGATTGAGCAGAAAACATAACAAATACTGAGAAAAATAATAACAATAAAGTTTTCATATATATTTAAGTTTTTGAAAACTAAAAATAGACTTATTTTTTACAATTTTATGGTGGTTAAACAATAATTTATTCCACAATTTTATAAACAAATTAAATCTCATTCAATCAACTACTTAAAGAATTTTAGTCAAAATTATTGTGCATTTATCAGGTCTTTTTCTAAAATGACTAATTTTGCTGAAAATAATTTTGTATGATTACTGCTTCCATTTTAACAATTGGCGATGAATTGCTGATTGGTCAGGTTATTGACACAAATTCGGCATTTATTGCAGAAAATTTAAATTTACAAGGAGTTTCTGTTAAGAGAATACTCTCAGTAAGCGATTCAATTGAGGAAATTATTTCAGGACTCAATATTTGCAGCGATTCTCAAATAATTATTTCAACAGGCGGTCTGGGGCCCACAAGAGACGATATTACCAAGGACGCTATGTGTAAATATTTCAATACAAAACTCGTAAGAAATAATGAGGTTTTGAAAAATATAGAGAATCTATTAAATAACAGAGGGATACAAAATTTGAACGAAAACAATCGAAAACAATCTGATGTTCCTGAATCTGCTACAGTATTAGAAAACAATAATGGTACAGCGCCGGGCTTGCTTTTCGAAAAAAATGATTCTGTTTTTGTTTTTTTACCCGGAGTGCCTAACGAAATGAAAGCTTTGGTAACAAAAAAAGTTATACCTATTATAAATGTAAAATTCAGAAATCAAGCAGTTGTTCATCGTACAATTCACACCTTCGGGTCTTTTGAAGCAATTTTAGCCGAAACTCTGGATGATTGGGTTACAAACCTTCCTGAAAATATTAAACCGGCATTTCTTCCTTCAGCAGGTCTTATTAGAATAAGACTTACCGGTATAGGTTCCGATAAAGCTGAATTAGAACACCTTATAGATGTTGAAGTTGAAAAACTTTTCGATATTATCCCTGACATCATTTTTAGCACTAAGGGAGAAAATTTGGAGGAAGTGGTTGGCAAATTGCTTTTGGAGAAGAAACTTACACTAGCTACTGCCGAAAGTTGCACGGGTGGAAGTATAGCATCAATTATTACATCAATTCCCGGATCTTCATCTTATTATAAGGGTAGTATTGTTGCTTATTCTAACGATGTTAAAACTAACTTACTAAAGGTAAACTCTAATGATATTGAAAATCATGGTGCTGTTAGTGAGATTGTTGTAAAGCAAATGGCCGAAAATGTAAAAACTCTGCTTAATACCGACTATGGAGTTGCAAGTTCAGGAATTGCCGGTCCCGATGGTGGAACAGCCAATAAACCTGTTGGTACAATTTGGATAGCTGTTGCAGGGCCTAAACAAACTGTTTGTAAACAATATTCCTTCGGGAAACAAAGAGAATTTAATATTAGAAGATCGGTGTTAACTGCTCTTAATCTTTTGAGGGAAATGTTGGTAAATAATTAGTTAATTAATGAAAATTAAAAAATATTTGAGGTAAATTTAGAAGTTAATTTGCTGTTAAGCTGCTGATTAACCAACTGAACCATACTTATTAACAACAAATTTTTAATAAACACAAATATTTTTGTAAAATATGCTTGATAAATTGAATAAAAATCACGTAATTTGCAACCCGTTTTAAAAAATGATTTTAAGTAAAAAGTACAGATATGTCAAGAATTTGTCAAATAACCGGAAAGAAAGCAATGGTGGGAAATCATGTTTCTCACTCTAATACTAAAACAAAAAGAAAATTCGATACAAATTTATTCACAAAAAAGTTTTTTGTTGAAGAAGATGGTAAATGGATTACGCTTAAAGTTACTGCTGCAGGAATGAGAACTATAGATAAGCTTGGTTTGACCGGAGCAATGAAAAAAGCAAAAGAAAAAGGTTTTTTAAATAATTAATATTTTTTGT
Source organism: Bacteroidales bacterium (assembly GCA_016936815.1). Classification (GTDB taxonomy): domain Bacteria; phylum Bacteroidota; class Bacteroidia; order Bacteroidales; family GWF2-38-335; genus GWF2-38-335. The sequence continues at coordinate 6,298 of JAFGXD010000145.1, read as the reverse complement.
AATGGCAAAGAAAGGTAATAGGGTTCAGGTAATCCTTGAGTGTACTGAACACAAAGAAAGCGGTATGCCGGGTACTTCCAGGTATATTACAACCAAAAATAGAAAAAACACTCCCGATAGACTGGAGAAAAAAAAATATAATCCTATTTTGAAAAAAGTAACTGTTCACAGGGAAATTAAATAATTGAGTTATGGCAAAGAAAGTAGTTGCAACACTAAAGAAAAAAGACGGCAAAGGAGTTGCTCGTGTAATTAAAATGGTTAAATCCGATAAATCGGGTTCCTACGTTTTTAAAGAAGAAATAATTGATAAAGATCTTGCTAAAGATTTTTTTGAAAAAAAATAATAATTTCTTTTATTAAGAAACAAGCTTTCTCTTACCAAAGGGAAAGCTTTTCTTGTTTATATTTAGTATATTGCCAATCCAAAACTAATCATTATAATTGTCAAAAGTTTGGGATAGAAATAACTAATAACTAATAACTAATAACTCAAAACTAACCATGGCTCTTTTTGGAATATTTTCAAGAGAAAAAAAGGAAACACTCGACAAAGGTTTGGAAAAAACCAAAGAGAGTGTTTTTAAAAAAATTTCACGAGTAATTGTTGGAAAATCTAAAGTTGATGATGAGGTTCTTGACAACCTTGAAGAGGTTCTTATTGCCTCAGATGTGGGGGTTGATACTACTTTAAAAATCATTGAGAGAATTCAAAAACGTGTTTCTAAAGAAAAATATGTAGGAACAGATGAACTTAATAAGGTTCTGAAAGAAGAAATATCCGGCCTTTTGGAAGAAAATAACCCTAATCTTGATATTTCCTATAAAACTGCTAATAACGACCCTTATGTTATTATGGTTGTGGGTGTTAATGGTGTTGGAAAAACTACCACAATTGGAAAACTTGCATACCAATTTAAGAACATGGGCAAATCTGTATATTTAGGTGCAGGTGATACTTTTCGTGCTGCTGCGGTTGACCAATTAGTTATTTGGGCCGAAAGGGTAGGAGTTTCAATAGTTAAACAGAAAATGGGTTCAGATCCCGCTTCTGTGGCTTTCGACACTTTACAGTCTGCTAAAAAAAATAATGCTGATATTGTTATTATAGATACTGCCGGTCGTCTCCATAATAAGGTGAATCTTATGAATGAATTATCTAAGATAAAAGCTGTTATGAAAAAAGTTATTCCGGACGCTCCTCACGAAATCTTGTTGGTTCTCGACGGTTCCACTGGTCAGAATGCTTTCGAACAAGCTAAACAATTTACTATTGCTACCGAGGTTAATGCATTGGCATTGACAAAATTAGATGGTACAGCTAAGGGGGGGGTGGTTATTGGTATTTCAGACCAATTTAAAATTCCTGTGAAATATATTGGTATTGGAGAAAAAATGGAAGACTTGCAGGTATTTAATCGTAAAGAATTTGTTGATTCTCTTTTCAGTTAGGCTTTTTCAATATTATTTATGTCGAAAAAAATTAATATTGTAACTCTAGGTTGCTCTAAAAACCGAGTAGATTCTGAGTTTCTTTCAAAACAATTTCAAACCGGGGGTTTTGTCACTGTACATGATGAGGAAAATTCTGATGCCGATATTGTTATTATCAATACCTGTGGTTTTATTGCCGATGCTAAGGAGGAATCTATTGACACAATTTTATTCTTTTCAGAAGAGAGAAAAGCAAAAAAAAATGAGAAACTTATAGTTTTCGGTTGCCTTGTAGAAAGATACAAAAAAGAGCTTGCAAAAGAAATTTCTAATGTCGACGCATGGTTTGGTGTGCATGAGGCAAAAGATATTCTTGGTTTTCTAAACAACCCGTTTTTTCAGGATAAAATTGAGGAAAGACTTATTTCAACTCCTCCTCATTATGCATACTTAAAAATTTCTGAGGGTTGCGACAGAACATGTGCTTTTTGCTCTATACCAATTATCAGGGGCAAACATATTTCTAAACCTATTGAGTCTATTGTTAAAGAGGCTGAATTTCTCTTGAATGCAGGTGTTAAGGAAATTATTCTAATTGCTCAGGATCTTGGGTATTACGGACATGATTTATACAGGGAAAATCGTCTTTTTCAATTAGTTGATAAACTTTCCGGACTTGACAATCTGGAATGGTTGCGCTTGCATTATCTCTATCCAAATAAACAAATAATAGATTTATTGCCTCTTTTTAAGGAAAGAAAAAACCTATGTAAATACCTAGATATTCCCGTTCAGCATATTAGCGATAAGATGCTTAGTAAAATGCGACGAAATCATACTAAAGAGGATGTGTTGAGAACAATCGACCTTTTTAGAAACAAAATTCCTGAAATTGCTTTAAGAACAACAGTTTTGGTTGGGCATCCGGGCGAAACAGAAAAGGATTTTTTAGAACTGGTGGCATTTACCGAAAATACAAAATTCGATAGGTTAGGGGCTTTCACCTATTCTCACGAAGAAGATACTTTTTGTTATAAAAATTATAAAGACAGTATTCCGGAAAAGACAAAAATTGAAAGACTGGAAATTATTATGGATTTGCAACAAAATATTTCAGAATCATTAAATATCAATAAAATAGGTAAATCACTTAAAGTGTTAATTGATAGAAAAGAATCAGATTATTTTGTCGGGAGAACCGAATTCGATTCTCCTGAAGTAGATAATGAGGTTATTATAGAGAACTCAGATAAGCTCAAAATTGGTAAATTTTATAATATTAAGATTACAGGAGCACAACCATTTGATTTGGAGGGTGCTGTTGAAAATGCAATCCAATAAGTGATATTTCGATTACATTCTAAATAAATTTAAAAAATTCTTTTTATTCGATTCTAGTCTAACAAAAACAATAATACGTTGTTATGAATATTTTTTAAAAATACATACAAAAAAAAACCTCCATTAGGAGGTTTTTTCTTTTGCCGCTGTAGGCTTCATTATTTTTATTGTAATTTTTTCTTCTTTAGTATTATAGCCAATACTAAGAATATCACCTTCTTTTGGAGAATCTTTTAGAATTGCTTCAGCCAAAGGATCTTCTAAATATTTCTGAATAGCTCTCTTTAATGGTCTTGCTCCATAAGCCGGGTCAAAGCCCTTATCTGCAATAAATTCTTTTGCTGCAGGTGTTAATTTAATATGGTAACCCAATTCCAATACACGCTTATACAAACCTTTAAGCTCAATATCAATAATTTGTGCAATATGCTGTTTATCAAGACTATCGAACAAAATTACATCATCAACACGATTCAAAAATTCAGGTGCAAAGGTCTTTTTTAATGCTTTTTCCAGAATACCTTTAGAGTGAGAGTCGCCAGATTCTTTTTTGGCTGAGGTGTCGAATCCAACGCCTTTGCCGTATGTAGCTAAATCGCGAGTTCCAATATTGGAAGTCATTATTAATATGGTATTCTTAAAATCTATTCTTCGTCCCAAGCCGTCTGTTAATCTTCCTTCATCCATTACCTGAAGCAAAATATGAAAAACATCCGGATGAGCTTTCTCAATTTCATCAAGCAATACAACCGAATATGGCTTTCTTCTCACTTTTTCGGTAAGCTGGCCACCTTCTTCGTAACCTACGTAGCCCGGAGGAGCTCCAACAAGACGAGACACCGAGAATTTTTCCATATATTCACTCATATCAACTCTAATAAGAGTATCTGCATTGTCGAATAAGTATTCTGCTAAAACCTTTGCCAGTTGAGTCTTTCCAACTCCGGTGGGACCAAGAAAGATAAATGTTCCAATTGGTTTATTTGGGTCTTTTAACCCGGCACGATTTCTATGAATAGCCTTAACAATCTTTTCAATAGCAGGATCTTGACCAATTACTGAGCCTTTCATTTCATCCATCATTTTTAGTAATCTGGTTCCTTCGGCCTGAGCAATTCTTTGAACCGGAACACCTGTCATCATTGCAACTACTTCGGCAACATTCTGTTCGTCAACTACTTCTCTGTGTTGTGCAAGTTCCTTTTCCCAGTTTTTCTTCTCAGATTCCATTTGCTCTAGAAGATTCTTCTCCTTATCGCGGTAACTTGCGGCTTCTTCAAAATTCTGACTCTTAACAGCTTTTACTTTATCCTCTTTGGTCTTTTCAATTTCTTTTTCAAGGTCTATTATTCTCTTTGGAACATGAATATTGGAAATATGAACTCTTGAGCCTGCTTCATCCAAAGCATCAATTGCCTTGTCAGGTAAATGTCGGTCGCTTACATAACGCATAGTTAGCTTTACACAGGCCTGAATTGCTTCAGGAGTATAGCTAACGTTATGGTGTTCTTCGTATCTTTCTTTAATATTATTTAATATTTCAATTGTTTCTTCAGGTGTGGTAGGGTCTACCATTATTTTCTGAAATCTTCTCTCTAAAGCACCATCTTTTTCAATATGCTGGCGGTATTCATCTAAAGTAGTTGCTCCAATACATTGAATTTCGCCCCTTGCCAGAGCTGGTTTTAACATATTTGCAGCGTCAAGAGAGCCTGTAGCTCCTCCGGCTCCAACTATTGTATGAATTTCGTCAATAAAAAGAATAATATTTGAATTTTTTGAAAGTTCGTTTAAAATGGCTTTCATTCTTTCTTCAAACTGACCTCTATATTTAGTTCCGGCCACAATTGATGCAAGATCAAGAGTTAATACTCTTTTATCGAATAGTACCCTTGAAACCTTTCGTTTGATTATTCGCAAAGCTAAACCTTCAGCAATTGCCGATTTTCCAACACCGGGTTCACCAATTAATACAGGATTGTTTTTCTTTCTTCTCGAAAGAATCTGTGCAAGACGTTCAATCTCCCTATCTCTTCCTACAATAGGATCTAATCTGTTTTCTTCGGCAGCCTTGGTCAAATCAATTCCAAAATTATCCAAAACAGGAGTGTCTGAAGAAGGTTTTGCAGCTTGTGTGCCACCGCCACCTTGAGATCCGCCACCCGGAAATTTTGATTTCTCCTCATCATCGTCTTCAAAAGAACCTGATTTTGCCTCAGGTTTAAGTTTTTCCAATTGTGTTCTAATAAATATATAATCAACACCATGCTCCTCTAAAACCTGAGAAACAATGCATGTAGGATCTTTAAGAATTGCCAAAAGCAAATGACCGGTATCAATTGTCTGACTTTTGAAAGATCTAGCTTCCAAATAAACAAGTTTTAGAACACGTTCCGACTGTTTTAACAATGGAATATTTTCAGTCTTCAGTTTGTTGGTAAGACTCGGTTCGCTTTTTATCTTATTTTCTATGGCATTTCTTATATCCAATAAATCTAAACCGGCAGCTACCAACATCTCAATAGCAATTCCTTCGCCCTCTCTTAGTATTCCAAGAAATAGATGTTCTGTCCCTATCTGGCTATTTCCCAATCTAATAGCTTCTTCTTTTGAAAAGGATAATACGTCCTTTATTCTGGGTGAAAATTTTGAGTCCATATTGATAAATTAATGCAACTAAAATTAAATATTTCATGCAAAGATAAGCAATAAAATTAATATCAATTATTAACAGTTTTCTGTTTATAATTAAGACTTGTAAATAAAGGGCTATCTGCAATAAAATAGCTACTTTTAGCCTTTCATTTTTAAACTTAAAAATTTATTATAAATGCCTGAAGGAGAAAAAATTATTAGAATTAACATCGAAGATGAAATGAAGTCTTCGTACATTGATTATTCAATGTCGGTTATTGTGTCTCGTGCGCTGCCTGATATTAGAGATGGATTTAAGCCGGTACACAGAAGAGTGTTGTTTGGAATGTCTGAATTAGGTGTGTTTTCAAATAAATCTTATAAAAAATCTGCAAGAATAGTGGGAGAGGTCTTGGGTAAATTCCATCCTCATGGAGATTCTTCTGTATATGAAGCAATGGTTAGACTTGCTCAACCTTGGTCGCTTCGTTATCCTTTGGTTGACGGACAAGGAAACTTTGGTTCAATGGACGGAGATAATCCTGCTGCAATGCGTTATACAGAAGCTAGACTTTCTAAAATTGCTGAGGAATGCCTTTCAGATATTGAAAAAAATACAGTGAATTTTCAGTTGAATTTTGATGATAGTTTGGAAGAACCTACCGTTTTGCCAACAAGAATTCCAAATCTTCTGGTAAACGGAGCTAGCGGTATTGCGGTTGGTATGGCCACAAACATGCCTCCTCATAACATTTCTGAAGTAATTAATGGAATTATTGCCTATATAGATAATAAAGATATTACTATCCCTGAATTAATGGAATTTATTAAAGCTCCTGATTTTCCAACGGGTGGAATAATATATGGATATCAGGGTGTTAAAGACGCT
>JAFGXD010000020.1 GCA_016936815.1 Bacteroidales bacterium | reverse complement strand
AGCTTTAGGAGTGAAATCAAGCAAGCTTTTTACAAAAAAAAGAAATCGGGTATCGTACGTTTCCAAAAAATTTATTGATACAGATTTTGCCAATTTCGATTTACAACCCGGCGATGGAGATGTAGTTTTTACTTAAATGATACTATCTAAAAAGTGTTATCTTTGCTCTGGGGCAAAAGCAAATTCAAATTATTAATGAATTCAATTTTTTATTTTATGAAGATTGATTACAAGAAAGTATTGAAAAATAGAATTTCCTTCTTTGGAAAAAGCTTGATTATATTCGCTTTTCTAAGTATTAGTGGAAAAAGCATAACATACTCACAAGATTCGCTTGCAATACCATATTCACAATTAGATATTGTTGATAATGATGATTATAGCAGCTTTGAATTTTTCAACAACAAACTGGATTCATTTAAAGTAATATTTTTAGGAGAAAATCATTATTACAGGAATATTAACGATGATATTAATCTGAAATTTCTTAAATATCTGCACAAGCAATATGGGTTTAACACTTTGGCACTTGAATTTGGTTTTTCAAGAGGCTATTTGGTAAATGAGTATATTCAAACAGGTGATTCTTCAATATTAGAACTACTGGAAAAACATTCGGGCGACTCATTTATTGAGTTTTACAAAAGCCTTTTTGAATTCAACAATTCTCTTAGCACAGAAAAAAAGATTAAAGTAATTGGAGCCGATGTTGAAAGGTATATGGGTTTGGCCGTTCAGCAAATGGAAAAACTAATGCCTGAAGGCTTTGCCCCTGACGAAATTTCATTAAATGTTGAAGCCTTAAGGGGTCTTGCAGGAATGAATGATTCACAGTTTGATTATGAATACGGAAAGAAAATGTATCAAATGTTTTCTTCCGAAACAACATTGGAGAATTTTATTGAAGATTTTATTAAGAAAGACACAATATATAAAGAATGGATTGGAAACGAATTCAGTTTATTTAATACAATTGCCTTATCGTTAAAGGATTATATTCAATGGAGAAAATACACAACACAAGGGGCAACACATGGATATGTATTTAGGGAAGAAATTTTGGAAAAGTCAATTACCGAATATTTAAGCAAAAATCCTGACGCAAAAATATTTGCTCAATTTGGCCGATGTCATGTTTCCTCATCAACTCAGGATGAAGCCTGTGGTTGGAAAAATTATAATTCGGTTGCAACAAGGTTAGATAATCCAAAGAATCCGATAACAGCGGGCAAGGTAAATTCAATGGCTATGTTTTATACCAAAACACCTGAATTAGATCAGCTTAACATTGCCAATAAAGCCCTTCGGTATTTGGACAAATATGCTGAAAAAGATGGTATTACAGTTTTTGAGATTTCCGACACGGTTGAAATGCTAAAAGACTATGCCGAGCATTTTGATTTTATTTTGCTTAACGACTACAAAATATCCAGTACAGTAAATGAGAGAAAAAGTAGCTATCAGAATCTTGGTTTTTTGGGAGTTTCTTATAATTCGGCAAAATTCAATTTAAAAAGTTTGAATGATTTTTTTTCGGGAAAAGGATTTTCGGCTGTTCAGAAAATAGTAAAATTTGAAGCCGGCATTAGGGAAAACCATTCGCTTTACGCAAAAATGGGGATAGATATTATGGTTCCTGCAGAATATGATATTAGCGACAGTATTAAAAACAGGTTAGATTATTATGCAATAAAGTGGTATCAAGGAATAGACTTGACCAAAAGTAAGATTTTGGATATTATTCCTCAATATGGAATTGGCTTTGCAAGGATGAAGGTTTTAGGAACCAGAATTAAAGATGAACCGGATCCGGTTTATAATCCCTTTAAGGATAATATTATGTACAGGTATGTAAATCCGGCATTGGTTTTTGAGATAGCTTTAGAGATGCGCATAAACATAAAACCTCTTTCTTTAGGTGGTCAGGTTGGTTTACTAATGGATATTTCGGGTCAGCGCTGGCGATCGGATGGAGAGCTAATACTTGGCAGTCCCGAAACCACATTAAGGCATTATTATTTTGGAGGATATTTGGCTTGGGTATTTGTTGATTAGTTTTGATGTTTGTTTGTAGTTTACTTCCTGATTTCCGCTTTTTATTCTTGAAGATGTTGCTCAGGATCATAGTCGTGAGCAATTCCGCTGTCAATTCCATCATTAATAGCCTTACGCAATAATTGAACTTTGCTTTCTTCGTCTTCTAAAAGTCGAAGACCGGCTCGAATTACTTCACTTACATTTTTATACCGTCCGGCTGACACTTGGCTACTTACAAATTGGTCAAAATAGTTTCCGAGTGAAATTGATGTATTTCTCATGTAGATTTTTTCTCAAAGTTACCAACTTAGGAATAAATTGGTAAATGGTGAAAAAGGTTTTATTAATTTAATTTCGATGCTACAATACAAGGCTTCTTGTGGGTTTTAACATTTCCTTTTAGGTCGAAAATCTCTACAAAAACAATATAAGCTCCAATATTGGCTTTTTGATTAAATCTGTTTATGCCATCCCATGTGTAAACTCCCTCTGTTGCTGCTAAATCGTTTTCAACAAGCTTAGTTATTAATCTTCCTTTTGCATCGTAAATGCTAATGTTAATAATAAAACCCGGTTCAGGAAGTTTGTAAGTAATATTTACAACATCCTCATAACCATCGTTATCGGGAGAAAAGACTTCAGGGAATACAGATATTTCAGAACCTCCGTTTTCTCCCTCAAAATATTGAGAATTCTTATAAGCAGGTGTTCCAAATCCAACTGTCTCTGCTGCCGAATGCCAGTTTGTTAAATCTTCTGTCCTTCTTTCGGGGTTTATTCTTTCCAAAGAAACTCCATCGAATGAGCTTAAAAGTTGATAATGCATTTGGTCTGTATAGGCCAGTTCATCTAAAATTCTGCCAAACTTATCCATTAAAACTACTTGTCCTGATGTATTCGAATATGTAGGCAAACTCTCGGCTTTTACAAAACCTTTTGGATTTGAGGTGTAATACTGCTCTTTAACTTTTTCAGGATTGGTTGTTATTACAAGATAATCTTCAGGAAAAATTAAAAAGCCTGTGCCGGAAATTTCCTTAACGCTTTCTAATTCTCCATCCTCATTTCTTGTTGCCAAGCGTAGATTAATGCAGTCGAAAACTTTCTCGCTCTTGTTATAAATCTCCACATAATCGACTCCATCCGCTAAAGGATCGAAAAGTAGTTCGTTTATAATAATATCCAAACTATCGGGACTGTCGGCCAAAGCAAATTTGTAAGTTTCTGAAATAACAGCTTCATTTCCGGCACAATCTTCAATTGTATCGTTAATCTTTAATTCATAAATTCTGTTTACCGGGCCTATTGAAAAACCAAGATTTAAAATTACAGATTTATAATCGGGTGGTAATGAAGTAATTATTAAACCGGGAACTGAATTATTATCAATTAAGTAGGAAGAAGCATTTGTAATAGACTGAGAAATAATTGTTTCAGAAAAGAAAATCTGAATCGACTGTGTATCTAAAACTGAAAGATATTCAATTTCAGGTAATAACAAATCCGGATTTGAAGCAAAAACGGAATTTATTGCTCCGGGACTTCCTCCTGTAACTGATTTTGAAGCTGTCCAGTTTTCCTCTCCTGTGCACGGATTTTCGGGGTCAATCATTTCCAAAGACCAGCCTCCCTCTGCTTTATAAGATTCTTTATACCATGAATCTGAGTAAGTTACAGTATGAATAAGATTTCCAAAATTATTATAAATACTAATAGTTGAACCTGAGTTTACTAATGCAGGTAAACTTGAAACTCCAATTGTATTGCCAAAAGAGGCAAATTCGGTAGCATTAGTTTCCGAGCAAATAATTGCATAGGAGTTTGCAGGAATACTGCCGCTAGTAAATGTTTTCTCGCTTGTTCCAACCACAAATTTCCAGTTAGCAAGATTAATCTCAGCTGGTGTATTATTAAACAATTCGAAATATTCAAATTCAGGAAGCGCCACAACAGGCGATGGATCAGCAAATATTTCATTAATAAGGACATCGAAGGGTTGAATTTCGAAATACATAAAATCTAAGTTTTGAGTCAACATACTGTTGTTATTCAAATCTTTAACATTTTCAATTTGAATTGAATTATTAAGTCCGGAAACAAAATTTGATGCAAATTCTAAAAGAACAACGGTATTATCGGAAACATCCTGAACTGCAGAAACAGGATTTCCTATTGAGTTGTTAACCAAATAATTCGACAAGTTTTCTACTGAGCTTGTTTCAACATTTTCACTAAAAACAATATTTAATTGATTAATTGTAACAGCCTCTACAGAAACAACTTGAGGTGGAATTGTGTCGAAAATTTCAGGTCCTATGTAAATTCCATCTAAATATGCAAGTCTGGCTGCTCCGGGATTTGCAATGTTTGTAACAATTCCAAACCACTGCGAACTTGTATGGGTATTGTCGTTAACTGTTGGCCCGTATTGCAGACTTGGATCTTTGTAAAAACCCGATTCAATAAATACAGACCAATCGCCGGATTCGCTCCTCTTCACCTTAATTGTACGGCCTACTGGAGTTGTTCCATCAACGGCAGTCGGAAAATCGGTGTCAATTACTACTGTTTTTGTTGTTCCTGTTTGCTTGTAAAGAATAAATTGATCGTCGCTCCCACCATCGAATTGCAAATAATAGCCATTAAAATTGTGACTTCCTTCAATAAGCTTTGTTGTAGTACTATCATCTGACATTAGTATTATCTTGAAATCGTTGGTGCTTGAAATTGCCCAGTTTCTTCCATCGGCAATGGAAAATCTCCATTCACCGTAGGCAAAATTATTTGGTGTTAGCAAAACAGCATCACCCATATCGGGTTTAGACCGCAAAACAAATTCGTCGGCACCGCAGGCTGCATCAATTGAACCATCGCCCGAAACGGGAGGATTAATAATTTCGAAACTACCTGTATTTCCGTACCACACAGGATTGCTTGTAAACTCGTTGTCGGAAAAGTTTTCCGTTATTTGTCCGTAAACAAAAGCAGGAAAAATTAATAATAACAATAAATATTTCATAAAATAAAGATCTAACTAAAACAAATTTGTTTGAAAGATAGTAAATTTGTGCAAGACAAAAGTTAAATAAAAAACAAATATATGAAAATTGCTGTTGTAGGTGCTACAGGACTTGTTGGCAGTGTAATGCTTAAAGTGTTGGAAGAAAGAGATTTCCCATTGAAAGAATTGATTCCGGTGGCAAGTCAAAAATCTGTTGGAAAAACAGTTTTTTTCAAAGGAAAGGAATTTAAAATTGTTGGTTTACAAGAAGCAGTTGAATTAAAGCCGGAGATTGCAATTTTTTCGGCAGGCGGACAAATTTCTTTAGATTGGGCTGAAAAATTTGCTAAAAACGGTACTGTGGTAATTGATAATTCATCGGCATGGAGAATGGACAATTCAAAAAAACTTGTAGTTCCTGAAATAAATGCCCATTTGCTTTCTAACAACGATAAAATTATTGCCAACCCAAATTGCTCTACTATTCAGATGGTTACAGCATTGGCTTTGGTTCATAAGAATTATGGAATCAAGAGATTGGTAATATCTACATATCAATCTGTTACCGGCACAGGAGTTCCGGGAGTTAATCAGCTTTCCGGGGAAAGAAAAGGTTTAAAAGTAGCAAAAGTTTATCCACATCAAATTGACCTAAACGTAATTCCACACGGAGGAAGCTTCGACAGTGATGGTTACACAAGCGAGGAAACAAAATTGGTTAACGAAACCAGAAAAATACTTAGCGACCAAAAAATTCGTATTACCTCTACGGTTGTTAGAGTTCCGGTTTTTGGCGGGCATTCTGTTTCTGTTAATATGGAACTGAATAAGAATTGCAGTCTTGCCGATTTTAGAAAAACACTTGAAAACACCCAAGGCGTTGTTATTCAAGATAATCCTGAGAAAAACCTTTACCCAATGCCTCTTTATTCTGAAGGAAAAGATGAAGTTTTTGTTGGAAGAATAAGACAAGATTTTTCTAATGATAATAGTTTTAACTTATGGATTGTTGCCGACAACTTACGTAAGGGTGCCGCTACAAATGCTATTCAGATAGCGGAATATTTGGTAGAAAAGGGGTTGGTTTGCAAATACAAATAATCTTCCGGGGATTCGAATACAAATAGCTTTTATTATGCACTGGGCTTTGTAGTCAATTGAGACTTTCGCTTTTTAAAATATTCTAAAAACTCTTCCTTAGTCATTTTAGACAACTTTTCACTTAATCTATCCCTCTGTTGACGCATAAATTTAACTGCATCAAATGTCTTTTCGTTAGTCTTCATATTTTCTAAATTCTCTTGGTGAACGTATTTCTAATTGTCTGTAACCATTCTTAACATTGATTGAATTGTATCCTCTTATTCTATGAACATTAACTATATGTTTAAAATTCCAACTAACCAAAAAGTCAGCACGATTAACTGTTGCAAGGGCAATATGCAAACAATCTGCAAAACTTGTCTGCCCTACTACTTTCTCGGAAATGTATTCCATTGCCAAATCATAGGCTTCATCTGTTGTGTCAAGATAAATGGAGTTTTCTGCTTTAATACTATTTACCAATTCTTTAACTCTTTCAGGAGCAGATTCCAATTCATCTTGGGTCACGGTGGAAAAAAGAACAACAAATTCATTATTCATTATTCTTTCGAAAAGGGGAATAGTATTTTCAGAAAATTCTTCATCAAAATAACCCCCAAAAACTGATGTGTCAATGTAAATACTTGGTTTCATATTTCAAAGATACAAATTTTTTGTGGCTTGGCAATTTTTTTTAATTGATGCTCTTAGCTTGGTGCACAACTAATGTCTTCAACTCAATGGTTTATGAAAAAATGATATTCTGTTCACCCATAACCACGAACTGGTTCTCCAATCATAGCTTTGGGTTTCAACCCATAGGAAATTGTAAAAATGATGATTTTCCAAACATATAATTGTATAACACAAAAAATATTCAAGAAAAACAAAACAATAAACTAAAGTTTTTTTTACCTTTGGGCTCGCAAAAACTAATTAAATCATTTATTACCATGAACATACCGGAAAATTTAAAGTACACAAAAGACCATGAGTGGATTAAGGTTGAAAACAATGAAGCATACATTGGAATTACAGAATTTGCTCAGGGCGAATTAGGCGACATAGTATTTATTGAAATTGAAACAGAAGGAGAAACTCTTGACAAAGAAGAAACTTTTGGAACAATTGAAGCAGTAAAAACAGTTTCTGATATGTATATGCCTGTTGGCGGTGAAGTTCTTGAGGTAAATCCAAAGCTTGAAGAATCTCCGGATGTTGTTAACAAAGACCCTTACGGAGACGGTTGGATGATAAAGATAAAAATTACAAACCCTGCAGAACTTAACGAGCTGCTTAGTCCCGCACAATATAAAGAACTAGTTTCTTAAAATATTAAGCCCGTATTTAAGCGGAGTGGTCGGAATTTCTTCCGACCACTTTTTTTTTAATCGCTATGGGTTGAAACCCATAGCTATGATTGGGAAACCAATTCATGGTTGTTACTTTCGAACTATCAAATGCCGACTAAAGTCGAGCATCCTCGAAAGTTTCATTTTCGGGACTATCTAATCTTTATCGCTTTTTTCACCCAAACCATACCATCAACTTTAAGACTGTAGAAGTACAATCCCGGTGCAATATCGTTTGCATGCCATTCTACTGAATAGTTTCCTTGCTCCTGATTTTCGTTAACAAGTCTTTCTATAAATCGTCCGTATTGGTCGGTAATTTCCAGTTCTACTAATCCTGCACTGCCAATTGAATATGTAAATGTTGTTTTGTAGGCAAATGGATTAGGATTGTTTTGGTTAAGCATGGTTTTGTTTTCTAACAAAGAGCCATCTGTTTCAATAGGAATGGTAGTTGAATTAATCTCCACCTCCTGCGATTTTGCGCCGCCTTCTTGGCAACACATAGCAAGCATGCTTTCTATTTGTTGAAAGCGGGTTTCGTAGTTGTTAATTATTTCTTTCAAACTTTCTATGCTATCTTGT
>JAFGXD010000144.1 GCA_016936815.1 Bacteroidales bacterium | reverse complement strand
GAATCAAACACGAAATTAAAAACATCATTACCGGGGTTGGGATAAATACTAAGATTATTGTTATGCAAGGAAATCTCATTTACTCCAATAAACAAACTGTCGTACATCTGCATAGCTGCTGTTGCGGCATCGGTTATAGCGGAAAGCTCGGTTCCTGCCAAAAGAGCAAAAACAACATTTAGAGTATCGCCGGGCAGTATTGAATGTGGCCCAGAGCTTAAAATATTCACTACATCATTTCCGGAACCTGTACCACCGGCAGAATACCTTGATGTACTTAAAGCTGAATATTTTTCAGTATTAGAAAAGCCATCAGAAATATCTATTCCTCCATTTCCGCCGGCCATATTATCGAATGCATAGCAGTTTACAGGTCCGGAAGATAATAATTGAATTCCTCCAAAAAGCCCGAAACTTTCTGTGCTGTAAGTATATGCAGCAGAACGATCAATATCAAACAAGGTCTTATTTTTGTTGTAATCCATAATGTCCCAATCAACGCAAATGCCTGAATAGAAATTATTAAATATTGAATCTGTTGTATTAACAAAACCATATTTCACCATAATGTAATCTTCATTACCTTCTGAATTCCAAGCATAAACATCTTGCAATATTTCAAGACCAAAAGTGTTAAATCCTCCCGCTAAATCGGAAAAATAACAATTTATTTCCTGATTGGCGAAAGTTCCGGGAGATTGTTTTTCAGCCCTGCTTAACAAGTAAAAATCGTTTTCACCCCTAACAGAGGATAGGACGAAAGTTGAATTAATTCCAGCCACCAAACCGCCTTCATACATTAAAGACTCTGAGTTATTATAGGTAAAACCATTCCCGGTATTTACTTTAGTGTAATCGTAAGCAATTTTACCATTACTCGTAATTGTTGCCTTAATTAAGTTAGTATCAATATCCAGCATTGTTGGATTAACTTCTATTTCAACATATTGAAAATCAGTATAATTTGTATCTGCAAAATTGAATTTAAGCATAACACTCTGATCGTAAGGACAAGTTGGTAAAACTCTAATTTTAAACGTATTATTAGGAATAGTGAAGATATCAAGAGATTCAATAATTCCAACATTCAAATTGCTGCTAAGAATTTCTATGTATGGGGAAGTTGAAGTCATTGTAACCGACAATTCTGCAGTTGCTGTTAGATAATTTATCATTTCACCATTAATTATCAGAGTATCTCCTGATTCCACAAAAGGTCCCGAATTACCTGAAAGCGATTCATTAATAATTCTAACGGAAGGAATTAGAGTGTCGGTTAGAGCTCTGTAAAGATTAACCCTTCCCTTACCAAGAAGACCGACATAGGCGCTGTTTAAGGGAATTGTATCAATATTATCGGAAGTAACTCTTAGTCTTTCTCCTACCTGAATAGCATCGAGTTCAGGAAAATATGCCTTAACAATGCCTGCACATCCTGAAACCACAGGTGAAGCAAAAGATGTTCCGCCCCAGAGATATCCGTAACCACCATCGTTTACAGTTGAATAAAGATTTTGAGCAGGTGCGCATAAATCTACATAAATTCCATAATTAGAGCCAACAGTAACACCTGAACCACTTACGTCTGTCCATTTTTCGTCTGTAGATTTTGTACCACCAACGCTAATAACATATTGATATGATGCAGGATACATATTCTTGTTAATGTGATTATTTCCGGCACCTGCAACAACCAAAGAATTTTTGTTTATGGTAGCGTAAGTAATAACATCCTGAGCGTATTCAGTTGGGGAATATCCTCCCCAAGAGCAATTTATTACAGAACAGCCGTGTTCGGCAGCATAAACAATAGACTCATAAGCATTTACAAGTTGCCTTTGGTGATTTTGAATTTTCAGGGGCATTATTCTTGTATAAAAACCTGTTCCAGCAATACCAATATTATTATCGGCCTCAGCACCTCCGCAACCACTAACCCAAGTTCCATGGGCTGCAGAATAGCTTGGGTCAATAGTTAAATCTACATCGGCAGTTTGCGGGTTATTATCGTTGTCGGCAAAATCCCAACCTCTGAAATTATCTACAAAACCATCGTTATCGTCGTCGAGTCCGTTAATTGGGTCGTTTAAATTATAAGCAATATTTCCTGTTAGGTCTGGATGATCAATATCAATTCCGGTATCGCTAATTCCGATAATAATTGCAGAATCGCCTTTACAAATTCCCCAAGCCTCGTAGGCCTTAATTCTGGAAAGATAATACTGATTTCCGGCTGAAGGGTCGTTTGGATAATAAGAGTCAATTAGTTTAGGAAGATAATGAGGAACTGCATATTTAATAATCGGGTTCTTTTTTAAATTGAATATTACATCCTCTACTTCAATATCTGCCTCATAAACAATCTCGTATATAGTAGTTAAATCGGCAGTTTTGTGACCGTATTTATTTTCAGGGAATTTTGGTGCTTCAGTATTTGGGAATTTCTTTCTAAAGGATTTTAACTTAATTTCAGAAAAAAACATCATTAGGTTTTCATCATCAATTGAGGAAGCTTTGCAAAGGTTTTTATTTTCCGGATTAATCTTAAAAATCACAGTTTTCGGCAAAAAATCGTCTTTATAGATTTCTGTTTCAGATAAACTTTGCGCATTTAGCCCAAGAGAAAAAATCGAGATGAGTAAAGCAATTAGTAATTGTTTCATGTTCAGAATTTAGATTTTTAATTGTGCAGCCTCTCTATTTGTTCTTTCGAAAGCCCTGTCAAATCAATAATATCTTCAATCGACAAACCTTTCTTAATTGCATTAAGAGCAACCTTTTCTATTCCTTTTTTCATTCCTTCTTCAAATTTAGTATCAAATGATGCTTTTAAGTCTCTATAATATTTTAAGCTATCCTCATAATACCTGGCTTGTTCAGTTGAAAATTTTGCAATTTCTGCTGTTTCAAATAACTTTTCAAATATCTTCTCTCTAAGTTTATCTGGTATTCTATCTAATCTGTTCAAATTTCTTATCACATAAAGCCATTTGTCAAAACGTGTAACGAGCTGATCAATATTCTTGTTAAATTTGGGCATCTCCAGATAAATAAAAGTCAATTTATCGTAAAACACTTTATTTGTTTCAATATCAGCAAGTTTTATGTCGTAACGATATTTCTCTGGCTTGTCTTTATCCTCATCAAAAACAAAGTCTAAAATAGCAATGGTATATACAGCTTTTAATTCATAAATCCATTCAGCTTGTTTGGCCTGTTCCCTAATGGGAAAGGTTGAATAATATAAAGTGCGATCCTTAAAAAACTTTTGTTTGGTTTTTTGCAGTTCTACAATAAATTTTTCTCCTTTTTCATTTTCACAATACAAGTCGAATATTGCTTTTCTGTCTAATTCTGTTGTTCCTAAATGCTCGCTTTTCAAATATGTCAGACTTACAATTTTTCCTTGTTCCTCATGTAAAAGTTCATTTAGAAAGTCGAGCAGCAGATCCTTATTAATTTCTTCCCCAAATAAACGTTTAAATCCGTAATCTGTAAAGGGATTAACATATTTTTCAGCAAATTCTGTCATATTGTATTGTTTTTATGCAAATATAAGGAATTTTTTAGTACAAATTTATTAGTCAAATATATGTTAACTAAATTTCACAATTCATTCACTAACAGAATGTAGAAATCCTTTTACAAAAATAAGCGAACGTTGATTAAAAAGCAAAATTGCCTGTGAGAAAAACTGCTAATTACTTCTTCTGAGAGTCAGCGTAAGCAAATACTTTTTTCAAAACATCGTTAACTCTAGAGCCAATATTGTCTCGAATCTGAGCTTCTTCTAAGGTAATCTTCTTAAATAGCCCGTCCATGGCTTTATTGGTTACATAGTCAGGCAAATCGGTATTCATTTTTTCCGTAAAAGGAATGCTGTTGTAAGCATCCATCATTTTTGTATAAGCGGTATTTATCCCATATTTCTCCAGAACCGTACTAACTTTTGGTTTAAAAGCATTATAAAGGCTTTTGGTTGTTTTGGTTTTAAAATAAGTGGTAGCGGCATTTCTTTCACCGAGCAAAATATTCTTAGCGTCCTCAAAAGTCATGGCGGTAATAGCATTTTTAAAAATGGGCAAGGCTTCCTTAACCGCCAGCGAGGCACCTCGGTTAAGCTCAGAAACAAATTTATTGGTAAGATTAGAAAAACCGGCAGCATCTAATGTGTTTTTAACCTTTATTATTTCCTGTGGAAAGGGTATTTTAACAGAGTTATCGTCTAAAAATCCATTTTCCTTACCCAGTAAACCAACAGCATTTTCGGAACCTACAGTAAGGGCAGATTTTAAACCATCGGCCATTTCAGCCGCAGTAGGAGTTGGGTCGTTAAGCGTTTCTGTAATTTTATTAAAAACATCGCAAGCAGTTATTGATGTAATTACCAGCAAAATAAAAATAACTTTTTTCATGGTTATAGGTTTGAATTATTTGCAAACTTACTTGAATTAATTGTCTGAAACAAGATTTTTTTTCAATTACTCGCAATATCGTGAAATCGCTTAACTAAGTTAAATGATTAACATGATTAGCCCCTCGTAGTTTGAGAGTTTTCCCTCATTACCTCAAAAATTCGTAATCATCCTCCCGTAATTCTTTTTCTGTCAATAATCCGTAATCCGTAATCCGCAATTTATTATCCGTAATCAATTCAAAACCATCTTCTCGCTCCTGATAAGTTTGCCTCCCATAAACAAATTACAAAAATAAACCCCTTTTGCCCATCCACTTGTGTTAATCTCAGTTTTTTCAGAAGTTATTGGAATTGTGGTTTTGGTATGACCGTTGAGATTTGTAATACGTAATTCGTAATCCGTAATCAATAATCCATAATCATCCTCCCGTAATCCGTAATCCGTAATCCGTAATCTTTCATCAGCTATTTCAACAAACAAATTATTTGACGTTGGATTCGGATAAACCTTAAATCCCAAATTCTCTAACTCCCGAACTTCGCTACCCAAGGCAACATTTATAGTTTTTGTTGCGGTTTTGGTGCAAGAGCCGTGGCTAACAGTAACCTGAACCTCGTAATCTCCTATGGCGGTGTAGGTGTGTTGGGGGTCTTTTATATTGGCTGTGCCGGAGTCTCCGAAATCCCATGACCAGGAATCTACGTAGGCATTGTTGTTATAAAACTGTGCTAAAGCTCCGCCGCTGTTAAGGTAAAAAGTATCTGTTAGGGTTTGAACTCTGGGTTTTATGTAATTGCAACTTGTATCCGGCATGTGCCAGCGAGCAAGTCCATAAGCACGTATG